>CAYJVV010000035.1:0-9490 GCA_964373755.1 uncultured archaeon
CCCGTCAACTGTATGCTGGCGAAAATACTTTCCAGCTTATCGGCATACACAACAAGCCATACACGCTAGCAGAAGGTCTTTCTTCGTTCAAGCCAAACGACAGGAGTTTTCTTGAAAATGCATTAGAGTCTTCGATTACTGGTGCACTCATAAAATCAAATTCTCAGAATATCCAGCTGCCAGTAGTTAGTTTCCTTGATTTCTTCGGTTTGAAATCATATCAAGTCGTGATTGCAAAAGGCGAAAGTAATATTTTCACAGTAAACAATTTTATAACTCCGTGCGGTGAAGGAAAAGGCATTTGCACATCTTCTACAGGCAGAGGCAGTAATCCTTGTGGCGAGGGTAGAGAACAGTTATCAGATAGATCAACATGTTCAAGAGACCAATTGTGTTGCTCTTTTGCTGTCAGTCAGAATGTGAAGAAATGTGGCGCAAATATTGATGGCGTGTGCACCAGTGCGCCTGTAGGAGTTCTTGCACCTTCGCTTTCGTGCGGTGAAGGAAGGCAGGTGATAAATGATAACGGCCAGTGCAGTGTTACAGAAGTATGCTGCAAATACACAGATCTCATTGACGTTGACATAACAAGCAAGGCAGAGATTCCGCTGATTTACAAAGGCGAGAAAGCAGGTCAGATAACTGTCAGTGTATCACAAATATAGGTGCTAAAATGAAAGGTGCAGGAGTAACAATAAGCAACATTGTCATGATAGTTACAGTGCTACTCATATTCTTTTTCCTCGTTGGCGCTGCTTACGTAAACATCTTGAAAACACAAAAGATAATTCTTGAGGAAAATGAACTGTTCAAAGTCAAAAATACATTCTTCCTCGTAAACAAAAGTCTTGCTGAAACGTGGAGATTGTCAACGATACAGTCTGTGTTTTATGCAGGCGACACGAGCGTTGAATGCGGGTTTGATACAAGAGGCAAAAATCTGCTCATTGGCGAAAAATATTGGCTCAGAACTCCAATTGAAAGTGCAAAAACAAACAAGGCAGGTGCAAGACTTGCTCCAGAAGATGGAGAGAAATACAACAAAGAAACTACACCAATAATCTGCGGGCCAAATAGAAATCATTTGGAAAGTGTGCTCAACAGCAAGATGGCTGAATTTTCAAAAGGCGCAAGTATCAAGGCAAACAATCTTGATGTAGACATAAGAGACGTTAGATCTACTGTTAAAGCAGAAGATGAAAAGATAGTTGCTACAACTTCTTACGCTTTGGAAGTTTCTTCTGGCGGCTGTGCAAACAGCATTAGTTGCGCCAGCACAATAACAACAAACGTATCATCGATAGATGTCGAGCTTGGAAGAATGGTAGACATTGCAAGGCAGATAGTTTTTCAGGGCGTAGCACCTGAGACTGTTGATATTCCTGTTGGCAATCTGCTTGATTACTCAACAGCTTTCATCCGATTCTTTGTTGATCCTGCTACAGATGAAGAGTTAAACAATGCCAATCACATTTACTCGCTGAAATACCAAGATATTTTTGCAACACCAACTTTCGGCTTGCCTGCAACAAACAGCTGGCTGGAATACGTAGAAAAACAGCGTGGCATAATATCGACAATAGCGATGTGGAGGAATCTTTTCAATTTCAAGGGAACTTATCTGAAAAATTCTGACATAATCGTAAGCTTCAGCAAGCAAGATCTGATTTCACCACCTCAAGGAGCGGGAATGCTGCTGCGTGGAACTGGTCTGCTCTTCCACTACGACATTACAATAACCATCAGAAGCAAGGAGCAATACTATTTCCATAATGAGATTGAAAACAGATTCGAGAAAAGACAACCAGAATTGCAGTTAAAGGCAGAAGACTATGTGCCTGCAATAGACTGCACGGAAAGGGGTGTCATTGAAGATATTCAGATAAAGAACAACAATAACAAGCTACAACGTATATTCAACTGGGCGCCATCAAAATCGCAGTTGATGTGCTTCCAAGGTATTCTGTATTCCTGCGGCGACTTGCTGATACCAAATTTCCCATCGCAATACATAATTCCTGTTGGCAACAACATGCCAGACGGCTTCTGGAAATGCACTGCGGCTGGGATAACAACATAAGAGTTTAAAGAGAAAAAGAAAATCATTTTATGGAGGAAGAGCAACGCCAGTCCTTGATGCAACAGGCGGTTTGGGCTTTGTTCCAGCAGGACAAACTGCAGTGCAGCATTCGAAAACACATTCTTTAAGGGCTTGTTTGTCGCATTTTGAAGGGTCATTATTCTGGCATTTTGGTTGTACTGCACAATTTGGATATCCCTGTAATCTTGTGCAATAATATGTAAGCATCTTGAGTGTTTCCTGGCCTTCTTTCGAAGTTCTCATGGCATCATAACCAGTCTGGGTGCATTTACTATCCTGACGTGCATAAGCGCCGCACCATTGATTCTGGCCATTAAGCAAATCAATTGTTGTTTTGCCTCTGCCAAACTCAAGATTGAAGAAAAAAGTCAGTGCAGTAAAAACGCTAAGTGCAAGTATGAGAATAATTATTGTTTCCAGCGCTAGCGACATTCCTTTAAACATGCTGTATTTTTTGTCGCGACTTCACTTAAACTTTATATACCGCTTCCAACAATGTTAATTAAGTGGATTTTAAATGAGTTCTAATTTTGAAAAGGAAGAGGGTAGAGGGAGAAACGCAGTTTCTCCTCTTATGAAGGGCATGGATCTTCCAATAAACATGATTGTCATTGTTGCCGTTGCAGTACTGGTTCTCGTTGTGGTTGCAGGCTTCTTTGGAGGCTTTTTCACCCGTGGGTTAGCAGACATCGAATTCAACAAAGCTTTTGATGGTGCATGCAATCAGCTAAGAACCATATATAATTGTGATAGCAATCAAGTAGGTCGATCAACAGTCGCCTATCAAGCACCCGGAAAATCAAACACAGAAACCTGGACATTGGCAGCATTATGCACAAAGAAGTTTGGTGGTGACCCACAGCCTTCTCTTACAACTGTTACAGGAATTGGAGAAGGCGATAAAAAATGCGCACAGTCATGTGGATGTCCTGTTTAAAACCACTTGCTCAGGCTTTTTTGTTCCTTGGATTTTGCCTCGATTAGTTTCTTGAGCCCGCTCTCAATACGCTCTTCAGAAAAATCGTGTTCGTCGCACATGATCTTCTTTATCTTCTCTTCATCGATCTCGCCAAACTTTATTGTGTAGTCAATTTCCTGAGGGTTCTTGAAGAAGTTGAATATATCTTCTGCAGGCACTTCAGATTCCCATGAGATTTCTTTCAGGACTTCTCTAAGGCTCTGCTTTTCTTTCACTAATTCTAACGCTCTTTTAGGGCCAAAGCCGGTCACGCCGCCAGGATTGTAGTCTGTGCCTATCAATATACCAATGACTATGAGCTGATTCCTGTTTATCCCAAGTTTCTCAAGGATGTCTTTTAGTACAAGCATTTCTGGCTTGACAGTGATGTATTCGCTTCCGCGTTTTTTCTTGCCTGTAATGGAAAGGTTCCTGACAAGGTATGGTGCTCCGAAAAGCAAGGAATCATAGTCCTGCGTAGCAACTGCGTATGCGTCGCCTTGTTTTGCCATGGCCGAACATGTGGCTTCGCCTTCGCTTGGTGCTTGCACTGCAGGCACACCTAATGCCTCTAATAATTCTTTGCTCTGGTCTATCATTTCATCAGTAAGGGTTACTGCACGTTGCGCATGTTTCTTTGCTGTTGCATAATCTTTGCGCTCCAGCGCTGCTTTCCATTCTTTCATTGCTTCAGCGCGCACGTTCCGGCGCTGCTCTGTTGTCTTTTTCTTGAACTCAGGCGGATCGCCGTCAAAGACATAGATAGGCTTTATGCCGGCCTCAAGCAGCTTAATTGTCCTATAATATAGTCCAGAAAGATGTGAAGTAGTACGACCTTTTGAATCCATCAGCGGCGTACCGTCTGCCTGCCTGATTATGGAAAGGAATTGGTAGAGCCAGTTGAATGAATCTATGGCTATCTTCTTGCCTAAAAGATCTTCCAGTGCTATCTCGTTGCCTTCTACAAGGCTTGTTAATTGTACGCCCATATTAACCATTTTTTAGTAGGTTACAGATTAACCTACATAATTATTTGTTCAAACACTTTAAAACGTTCCTACTCAATAGCATCAAAAGATATGGTGGTTTAATGGTTTCCTCCACTATCTAAAGATAGGTGGTATCCTGAGTATGAACAACAACGTGCAAGAAAGAATATTTTCCACATTTTCATCGATTGCATCTTCTTTAGGTTATAATGAGGTCCACGGAAGGATTATTGCAGCCCTTCTTGTAAACAATGAGTCAGTATCACTTCAAGAGCTGAGCGAGCAAACAGGTTATTCGCCTGCAGCCATATCGCTGTCTTTGGATTTATTGGAACTTGTGGGCATGATTAGGAAGGTAAAAAATGTCGGTGACAGGAAGCTATATGTCAAGCTGGATGGAGATCTTCTTGAAGGCTTGAGAAACGCGCTTTTGCTAAAACTGCAAAAAGACATAATCACGACAAAAATAGAGCTAGAACAATACGATACAGACGAAGAAGCAAAACATGCCATACAGAAACTGAAGAAAGAACTAGACAGATTACAGAAATACGTCGATGAGCTGGCAAAAGTCGAAGTCCCTAAAAGAGAATAAGTTGAGAACCAACTCCTGTATATTCTGAAAGAAAATATCAATTAACAATTTCACAGCAACGTAACATCTTCTGTTTCAACGCTTGCGACACCATCGATTTCAGAAATAGACTTTTCGATCATGTCAGTGCCACCAGCTGAATCCTGAAGCACTATGAGCACTTTCAAGGCCACAAGACCGAAGCCTATGGGTTCTTCCTTGATTTCCTGTACATCAACGGTATTTCTTATCTCTTTTTTCATTCGTGCAATGTCCACTTCAGGTGATTCAGGCATGACTTTGAGTGTGATAGCAACCTGGCCCATCATTCATCTCTCCTGACATCAATGACATTTCTTCGTTCGTCTAAAGCTGCTCCAGCTACCATTCCTGCAAAAAAGCCATAATAAGCAGAGAGAGCCACAGATGCGGCATTCACAAAATAATCACCAAAACTGTCCGGAGGTTTCCTAGTAGTGTACCACAAAGAAACTCCTGTGCCTAGAAGCGTGCCCAAAGTCAACAAGCGTTTTTCCCATGAACATGAGTAAGAAATTTCATCAGCCATTTCAACCATCTCATGGCCCCTCGAAGCCACATGTGCAGTGGTAAATGTTGCTTTTTCGCCTGCATTTCTCGCAGCGGACAATCTGGTTTTTCATGCATGCCGGGCAGGAAAATTTAGTGAAATTCTCTTCGGACAAAAGGTTATCATGGCATGATGTGCAGAGCATAATTATCAGTGACTACATCAACAAAAAAGCTTAAAACGGTTATTTCCGTTTAGATTTGGAGAAATAATGCTTCAGAGATTCTAAACCAACAGCACTAGCAGTGTTTATTACTGCATCTTTAGGAGAGCCTAAACCAGGAAATTCTTTCTTGCCGATTATGTCTGTTCCGAGTGTATCG
Source organism: uncultured archaeon (assembly GCA_964373755.1). Classification (GTDB taxonomy): domain Archaea; phylum Aenigmatarchaeota; class Aenigmatarchaeia; order GW2011-AR5; family GW2011-AR5; genus JACPDL01. The sequence continues at coordinate 5,535 of CAYJVV010000035.1, forward strand.
CCTATTGTTTTGAGTGTTTCCTGAACTGGTTGCAACTGTGACCCAAGATATTCCCATCCTTCAGCTCCTGTGCTTGCAATGGCAGCGCCTGCTACGTAAGCTGCAGCTTTTTCGCCAGATGTTAGTTCTCTGCCTAATCTATTTTGCCAGTAAGTTTTTGCTGTTTCTGCTCCTGCAACTGCCAAAGGAACAGAAAAAAGAAATCTCCAATTATAAGCATTTTCTCCTAAGTTCCTGACCAATTCAGGCTCGAGAGTTGAGCCTAATGCCCAAGTACCAAGACCAGCTGCTCCAAGAGCTAATGGTGTTTTATAATCATTCCATAGTTTTCTTGCGTTCATACTTATCTACTTTATATTTGTTACTCATGAGTAGTATATATAGATATCTGTTCTTGCCTATCGTTTAAATATCGTAGACTGTAAACTGCCCTTACTGCCTCTGTAGTTTAGCCTGGATAGAGGAGAAGAAACCTACGGTTTCTCTCCCTCTACCCTCATTTCCCTTAAAAAGGAAAGAAGGGTACAGGGAGGAAAAACTTGGTTTTCCTCCTGTTAAGAATGCGAGCTTGCGGATAAACTTCTTTAGAAAAGAAGTTTAATCAAGAAAAGCAAATAGCTTGTGACCCGGGTTCGAAAAGCCCTTTGCATGTGCAAAGCGCTTGCGGAAAAAGCAAGCAAAGGCTGCGAAATTCCCGGCGGAGGCATATTTTTCTCTATGAAACAAAAATGGCATAGGAAAATAAAGATGCAATAATGGTTATTGTGCAAACAAGGAAAATTCTATCGTAATGATTTCCAAGAAAATCATTTTTAATTTTGCGTGTTAAATTTAGACAAATCAGAGGCAGAAATATTAAAGGCAAAATGCTGTTAAGATAAACAGAAATACTCAAAATAGAGGCAAATATCAGAAAAGTTGATACTGAATAAATTATATTGTAGGCATCCTTCCCTAAAACTGTAAGTGTAGTCTTGAGGTCTGCTTTTTTATCGTATTTTAAATCCCGATACTGGTTGTTTAGCTCACCAATATTCGAAATGCCAAAAAATGTTATTGCAGAAACAAATATTAAGTCTGAAGAAATACCAAGAACTAATGCCGGGAAGAGAAAAAACGGAAAAAATAGTAAAAAATGACTAAACAAGTCTATTAGAGGTATTTTTTTGAAATGACTTGAATATAATATCACATTAGCTGTAAAGACCGCAATTAAAAGAAAATAAGACTGAAACCATAAGTAAATAAGAATAAACAAAGAAGCAAAAAGAACCGAATTTATTGCAATAATTTCGCTTTTTGATACTTCAGAATGAGAGAAAGGGTTTTTATTTTTCTTCAACGGATTCATGCGATCTGCGTCTTTATCGAAGAAATTATTGATACAGAAACCAAATAAAGAGAAAATTGTCATCAAGATAACTATCTGTGTTCCTTGCAGCAAATTTACAGGAATAGAAAGCCATATAGATAAAAACAATATTGTTCCAATTGAACCAAAAACCAAATAGGAAGCCTCTTCAGGCCGCATGACTTTTATGTATGACCTGAGTTTTGAAACCATATAATAAATAGAGTTTTCTTTTGTTTATAGTTATCTTCTTAAATAAAGTAGGGAAATTAGAATAATATCATGAAAAAAAATGTAAAGATTTCCGTAATAGTTCCTACCTTGAATGAAGAGAAGTACATTGAGGGCACAATATTTCATATTGCTAAACAGAGGCCTCATGAGATAATTATAGCCGACGCGAGATCCACAGATGGCACAGTGCATATTGCTAAAAAATACGGCTGCAAAATAGTTTACTCCAAGCGCGGCGCTGCTTCTTATGGCAGAAATGCCGGTGCAAAAGCTGCAACAGGAGACGTATTGCTTTTCCTTGATGCAGACACTATAGTTTTCCCGACTCTATTGAAAACACTGCATAAAGACTTCAGCACCGATAAGAAACTTGTTGGGTGGACTTGCCTTATTTACGTCTTTTCGCCGAGCTGGAAGGAGCAGATAATTTATAACATGAGTAATAACATAGTTGAATTTCTCACTAAATATATGAAAAAACCTCATGCACCTGGAATAGTAATTGCTGTCCGGAAAGATGTATTCCAGAAAGTCGACGGCTTCAACGAAAATATGCGTGTCATGGAAGATCATGATCTGGCTATGCGCCTAGGGAAACACGGCCATTTTGTGTTCTCAAAAAATACCTGCGTGTTCACCTCAACAAGAAGGATGGACAAATGGGGTGGCCTGGGGCTTATAAAGAAATATTCAAAAATATATCTCAGTTACCTTCTTCAAAGGAAGAAATTCTATACAAAAGCTGGCAAGATAGATTACGAAATCATAAGGTAATGTTTATGGTCTTACTTTTACTTTTACAGGCGTTTTGGTTTATAGCGCCAGCCTACGTTGCCAATGGCTTTCCTCCTGTAGTACGTGGCAAAAAGCCTCTTGATTTTGGAAAAAACATTGGAAAATACCGCCTGCTAGGCGCTGGTAAGACCTTTGAAGGTACTGTAGGCGGAATACTTGCGGGAATTTTCATTGGCTTGGTGCAGATAACTTTCCAATCAATGCTTCCACAAGAACTCGAATTGACCCAGATGTCATTACCAATTGTTATTGCATTGAGTATCGGTGCTATTCTTGGCGATCTTATAGGTGCTTTCATAAAGAGAAGATTTGGCATGCCACGTGGACACCCTGCTTGGCTTTTAGACCAGCTTGATTTTCTTGTGGTGTCTGTATTGGCAGCAAGCCTTTTCTATAAACCACCTGTGGAAATAATCCTGACACTGTTCCTGCTAACTCCGCCTATCCACTGGCTGACAAACTACACCGCCTACAAGGCAAAGATAAAGAAGACGCCATGGTAGTTTAGAAAATACGTTCGAACAATTCAAATCCTAATAATCCACCATAAGCAAGCACTAAGCCTAGCATTATTTTACCTATAAGGACAGCAATGAAGAATTTCTTAATATCATATTTTACCGCTCCGCAGAAAATCCCTATTACATCATCTGGTAATGGAGTGAAAGCAAATATCAGTATGAGAGCAAATCCCATATGGTTATCAAACCAATTCTTGAAAGTTTTTTTCCACCCTTTCAGTTCCTCCTTTTGCTTCTTTGTTCTTTTCTTGAGCTTTTTCCTCAAATGATGAATACCGTAACCCAATCCATAACCTGTTAGCTCTCCTATAGCTGCACCAATACCGGATAAAGTACCTACCCATAAAGGATCAAGTTGTGAGCCTGCAGCAATCACAAGTGCGAAAGACGGCACAGGTAATAAAATTGATGCAGAACCTATCAGTGATCCTAGAAAAACACCTAAATAACCGAATGTATTAACAAGCGCTACCAAATCTATCATTTGAATCACATGTAAATTAGAGCCAACCGAAAGATTTCATTCGTTTCTTGAAAAATGTTTTTGCTTCTGAAATCTGAACTTTTCCAGTATTTGTTATTGAATAATATTTTTTACCGTTTTTAAGATATCTTTTCACATAGCCGCCTCTTTCAAGAAGATAGAGAACCTTGTAAGCCGTAACGGTCCCAGCAAGAAAACCAAATTTTTGTTGTACTAATTGTCTTACTTCAAACCCATATCTATCCTTCTCAGAAAGCAAATTTAATATGTATAGCCAAAGATTTTCCCTATCAATCTTCTTCTCTAGCCGCTTTATCGGCTCTTGCATAAGTTTTACTGTTGTAAAAGATTTAAATAGTCTGAGATACAAGTGTTTTATCATACAGTAAAAGTGATAAAAATGACGCAAATAAAAATAGCAATTGCTGGCGTAGGTAACTGCGCATCATTCCTTTTGCAGGCAGCAGAATTGTACAGGAATAACAAAGAACAGAAAATTCCAGGTGTCTTGTGGCCAACAGTTGGTGATTATCACATTTCTGACATCATGCCTGTAGCTGCTTTTGACGTC
>CAYJVV010000036.1:0-9475 GCA_964373755.1 uncultured archaeon
CATCGTACGACCTGAGCCATGGCAAGTCGATCCGAACGTTTCCTGTTCAGCTTTCTTTGTTCCAACCAGAAGATAGGAACCTGTTTCCATGCTGCCACCAATTATTATAGGCTGGCCAATATGCCGGTATTTTTGTGTTACCTCTTCTCTGTCAGGACCAAAAGCACGTGTTGAGCCTTTACGATGAACAAGAACCTTTTTCCTTTGACCATTGACCTCATGCTCTTCTATTTTTGCAGTGTTGTGAGATACATCATAAATCTGATGCATCTCCAATTCCTCTGCTGGTTTCTTGAAGACCTTTGAGAATGCTTCGCGAATACGATGTAATATTACCTGACGGTTTGCAAACGACATGTTTATGCCACAGCACATTGCCTTGTAATAATCCTGGCCTTCTTTGCTTTGGAAAGGCGCGCATGCAAGTTCAGGGTCCCATATTTTCAAACCGTATTTTGGCATGACGTCGAGAAATGTTTTCAAGTAGTCTGTACCTATCTGATGGCCAAACCCACGCGAGCCACAGTGGAACATGATGACTATTTGATCTTTGCTATGCACGCCAAAAATTTTCGCAGTTTCTTCATCAAATATCTGGCTTGCATGCTGAATTTCAAGATAGTGATTGCCTGAGCCAAGTGTGCCGACTTGAGTCACGCCACGCTTAAATGCACGATCACTTACCTTTGATGGATCTGCATCCTTCATGCAGCCATATTCCTCAGTACGTTCAAGATCTTCTTCCCAGGCAAATCCGTTTTCTAGTGCCCATTTTGCACCTGAAGAAACAACATCGCGAAATTTTCCTTTGTCAAGCTTTACAAAGCCGCTGCTTCCAACGCCTGCGGGGACACTTTTGAATAAAATATCAACTAATTCTTTGATCTTTGGCCTGACTTCCTTTACTGTAAGGTTTGTCGTAACCAGACGCATGCCACAGTTGTGAGAAACTATGGAATTAGCAACGAAATTATGATCTTTATCATCCATGCCCAAATCGTAAACATATCCTGTATAGGGGATTTCATTTATTTTTTCTATCACATCCATTACAAAGGGTGAATTTTCTATACCATTTAAAGCTACAAATTGCCTGAATGTCATAATTCCGCTTGACACTCTTATAGACTTTGAAGATTTGTACAATTGCCCTTTAATCATAATTTTACTTATTCCTAATTCATCAGCTTCCTGAAATATTTCTTTAAGATCTGCATTTTGACTAGCATATATTTTAGACTTTTCAACAAACTCTTTAATTTTTGACAAAGCAGTTTTCTTATACTTTAAATATGCCAAAGCTTTCATGGAAAGTTCAGTTCTTTCATTTGTATATTCATATCCAACAAGTCCCCACAAATTAATAAGATTCTTCAGTTTTGCAGATATACGCAACGAAAGTTTGTGGGTTTCTTCACCGTAAGAATTTATAACACCTTTCTGTTTGTATATTTTATTAGTTGTTACTCCAAATTCTAAAAGTAAGTTTATAATGTCAAGCATAAAATTCATGTTTTCTTTTTCGAGAGAATTTATCTTGTTCTGGCTAAAACTTGGTTCTAAAAAATTGAAAGGTTCATTTTTTCTTTGAGCAGGCTTTGTCAGTTCAGCGCCAAATAAGCCAGCTAAGTACAATCTTTTTATCCATTTTGGAGACTTTTTTATCCATTCTGGAATTTCTGTACTTGTTCTCGATTTGTTTCCTTTAGGAACGCCGAGAGCGTATAGCAACACACTTAGAGACTGGGAATTGACAAATAGTTGATTAGACTGTCCAGAAATCTCTCTTTTTGCCCCATCTTGTAAACTTATAGTACTAGTATAGTTCTTAGTATTTTCATAATTCACTTCAAACCCAAGTGATTCTATGTCAGACCTTATTTCGCTAAGATCTTCTTTTTTACCTATTGCACGCGTAGCCCATATATTCGTCTTTCTTTTTTGTGAATAATACGAACCTATCCAGCCATCACCTGTTATAAAACCAACAAGCCTAGCTAATATTGGGAGTTTTGGCGAATCAAACCTCAACGGTAAAAGATTTCTTTTCTTCAACTCTTGAAGTATTTTTTTCCTTTTGCCTACCAATTTTTCTATTGTATTTTCATCAATAATAATACCTGAAGGAGGCTTCTCGTATTCAACCCCTTCAAAAGGATAAGTAATAACCACGTCTCCCTCTTTTAGGTCTTTTGCTTCTCTGAAGACAGTACCGTTAAAAATAGGGTGATCGCTAGAAACAACCAGCTTATTGCCTGTCTTGGTTGTTATTTCGTAGATTGATGTATCAGCTTGTTTCTCTAGAAATAATACAGGTTTAGCATGTTTTTTTGCTTTATTTTCTGGATTGATTGAAATCATAAACTCTCCTTCATTTTCAGATAATTCTTTTATCTTTTTGAAATATCCATAAGACGTAAGGATTTTTGTGTCTGGATGAAGGCAGTTGATATCGAAGCCTATACCGCCCGGTGAAATTATTCCTTCTTTTAGATCAAATGCTGCAACGCCGCCGATGGGGAAACCGTAGCCCCAGTGCCCGTCAGGCATGCAAAAAGCATGATTTATTATTCCTGGGAGCCTGGCTACATTCGTTACCTGATTAAATACCCCATCATCCATCTCGCGTATCAGCTTTTCAGTTGCATAGATGCGTGCAGGAACCAGCATTCCTTCCTTGAATGTCTGCGGAATTTCCCAAATTGTGTCTGTTATTTTCTTCAGTTCTTTTGGTGGCATGATAACCAAGTAAGTTTTCTGCAAGGCATTTAAAGATTAAGAAAATCAAGGAAATATGATAGTTAAAGAACCAGATGTTAGCCTCAATGAATACAAAGGTGCTCACAAAATAGTTGTTACTGGACAATTTTCTCGCGTAGAAGCTGTTCAATTACCCAAAAATGGAGATATAGCAATAAGAACTTCTAAAACTGGAATGCCGTATTGGGAGTGTGTAGTTCGAGAATCTAGAATTTATTCCCCAGATTAATAGATTCTTCTATGCCGGAAAATAACCGCTGGAGAGACGTTATAGAAAGTCTTAGAAGTTCATTATCTAGCTACCAAGAGTGAAAAGAAATTTATTTAAGTTAGCAACCCACAAATAAATAATCAGATTAAATTCTTGTTTTGCTACCTGCAAAAGCCAAAGGTTTTTGAGGGCTCAAAGAAGCTGAGCTTTTTTGCAGATTGGGAGTCCAAAGAACTCCTATGCTGATTATTCCTTTGGACGACTATAATTCTATATGTTATCCTTATGGGCACAGATTTCTTCTTATAACGCCATGAATTTCTTTTTTCCTTTCTGAATCAATCTGACTTTTTATACTAAATTGGTATACAACTAATCCGCTCTCATTAACAGTATAGCCTTTTTTTTCAATCTCTGGTATTGAGATAGATGCTATGTTTTGCTCAACCGTGCGGCGAATTTCATCCCGATCATCGCTCACATGACTACAGTTGACAAAGCCAATAAAATATGTAGCCAATACTCTCTTTTCGCTGCCATAAGCTGGTTGTGGTACGACTGCGGCAGTTGCTAATAATGTTGTTAGTGCTAATTTTAGCGGTCTTTCGAAATTTGAAATGTATTTCATGGAATAAACTATAAATTTAATATTTTTAAATAGCATCGCGCATAGATTAAATATCAACGACAACCCTTGCAAACCAGTTTTCGCCCTTTTTCTTCACCTCAAACATGTGCAGCGTTATTGCCTTCACGTCTATTTTCTGCTCGTGTTTTTGCTTCAATTTTTCACCAAACATTTCTGCTTCAAGATGGTACTTGCCCTCTTTCTCCGTAATCCTTATTTCGTATTTTGAGAACAGCATAAGCTCTGCGTCCTTCATAAAAACAAGCTCTTCCAGCCAGTTGTAGAAGAGCCTTTCAATAGAGTTCTCAACTAATCTTACTATTTTCTTGTTTCTGGGCTTCACGCCTTTTATGTCTACCATTGCGTCTGTCAGGGCTTTAGCCCCTTCTTCGAAAAGCTGCTCTAAACTATCAGCTTCTGCTTCAAAAGCTAAATCAGCAGTAGCAACATCTTCAAGATAACGGTACATAATCATAACATCGATATTTTAGGCACATAAAATTGATCAAATTTCTCAGCCTCGCCCATTATTATTCTTTCGGCTGCGACAGCTGCTGTATAGCATTCTTCCTTGAGGCGATCTATATCAATTGATGCATTGTCAATTTCTCTTAGTTTTCTCCACGCCGTCAGGAAAAGGTCTTTTGCTCTATCCCATTGTTGATTACTGATGAAGTTCATGGCTTCTGTAATCTTGATTAGAGCCTCGCTGAGGCTTTTCTCTTCTTCTTTAATTGGATAACTCATTTGAGCTAACAGAATTTCATGACTTTCTGCATATTTATCTTGGTTGTAAAGCTGAATTGCTTTTGCCAAGTTTTCACTAAAATACATGAAATTACTTCCATGCAAACCTTCAAATAATATTTCTAGTATTGATCAAGAATGAAGAAAAAATTGCTTTTTGTTTGTATGGCAAACCTTCAAAGAAGCCCAACAGGAGAAAATATTTTCGCGGGCAGCGAAAATTATGAAGCCAAGTCAGCAGGAATACACCCAAATGCATTCCAAACAGTTACTAAAAAACTAGTTGAATGGGCTGACATAATATTTGTTTTCAGTGAAAAAGTTGAAGGTCACAAATCCTTTCTTCTTGAGAAGTTCAAAGACTTAGATCCAAAAAAGATAATTGACTTGGATATACAGGATATGTATGATAAGAATGATCCAGAACTTATCAAGCTCCTAAAAAGAAAACTCCAGAATTACCTGCACGACACATTCTAATTTAGTCTTCTGCTTCAGGTTTATGAGGCGGAGCACCTTCATAATATTTTGAAAGCGCATCAAGAATCTCATCAGCAGGGCCTCTTTCATTTTGAATTGAAAATTCAACTATGCGATTTCCATTGTCTCTTTTTATATTCTCTATAAACAGCTTTGAGTTTGTTTTTTCTTCGACATTGGTTTTAAAATCTTCAAGAAATGCGTCTGGTTTGATACCTGAAAATTTGACTGTAATAATGTTCTTTTCAATCACCAAAAGCTTAGCCACTACATTAGGTTTCTTGTACTTATTGTAATCTTTAACTATGGACTCAAGCTGTGATTTCATATAAATGATTTAGAGAAAATGCTTAAAAATCTTTATAAGTTGACACTAATTTAAGCAAGAAAGAATTATAATTTAATTATCTTACCATGCTTGCCAATACTCATTACCTTTGTTTTTCCTATGTATTCCTCGAGGCCTTCTGTCTCATGCATATGACCACTTAAGTGCAGGTCTGGCTTGAAAGCTTCAACGGCCTTCCTAACAGCCTTGCTGCATGGGAATGAGAACTTCTCAATCATAGTGCCTGAAGGCGGCATGTGCGTAACCATTATCTTCTTTCTTGCGTCTTTTATGTACCTAAAATTCTTTTTCAGTGTCTCGTAAAGCTCCCTCTCGCTTATAGAATAAGGGCCCACATTTGCTCCGCCGCAACCAAAGAATCCTATGTCACCGATAATTACTGAATATTCCTGCAAATTCTTTATCTTGTATTTTTCAGCAAGCAGCTCTGTAGTCTCCGGAGAATCATGATTACCTGGGACAAATACAACTTCTAGGCCTTTCTCCTTGAACGGCCCTACGAGGCCTTTCCAGTCCATGTCGAAGAATGTCAAGTCGCCACAAAGCACGACGAGATCTACTTTTTCTTTGCAAGCTTTCTCAACTAGCTTCTTGACCATCTTCCTGTCTTCATGGATGTCGCTTGCAGTAAGTATCTTGATTGTTTTCTCCTGTCCAGACTTTTTCTTTTTTTCTTTTTTCATGGAAATTACATCTTTTACTAAGGACTTAAAGTTGCAGATCCTTTTCTTTAAATGCTGACTCAACATATAATTTAATTAGAAAATATGCAACACGTTAGGTTGAAAGACTACATGATGACAGAAGAAAGGCGAAAATTGGTACAATATGTAAAGACCTGCATGGAAGATGTCATTGAAGTTGCTCAGAAACTTTCAAAAATAGACTATTCTGTCATGTTAGGTAGAATGCTAGAAGCTTATTTGCAGAATCCTGCAGATCAGCGATCTTTAACATTGTCAGCAAATGTTAGTTTTGGATTGATCGAAACAGAAATCATCGGATTAACGGGCAATAGTGTCTCTTTCCAAGAACCAAGGAAATGTGGAATTGCAATTCACAGGCTTTGGCGAGCAGGAGATACTGAAGGGTTAGAGGAACTTGAGAAATATGCCAACGGACTTATTAATGGCTCGCGAAGAGCTAATGTACTAGTATAGAAAAAGATTCTCCAGCCTGATCATTTAACAAATTTGATTTCCACACGTATTTCTTGGTCTGGCTTTATTTCTTCTTTCTGCACAAATTCCTTCGGCAAAACAATTCCTATTGGTCCGCCTATCTTTCTAGTTTTGCATACAACTTCTGACATCTACTATCAACTCGTTATACTATACGTTATACTATATTCAACTTTGTTATATTTTGTTAACTAAACAAGAGAAACTATTATCCGCTGCAGCAACTATTTTTACCAGAACTGCCACCACATCCACATCCGGGCTTGCTTGAATCAGTTGCACATGTGCCCAATGCCTGTATAACGGCTTGTCCGCTTCTTGTTGCGCCGACTGTTTGCACAGGTGCAACAGCAATTGCTGTTTTAGGTTTCACAAAACCACCATACGTTTCCATATACTCATGCCTGGATTCAAGCTCTTTGATGTCTCTCTTGTAGTAACCATCTTTTAGCGATTTGCCTGTCTTTGCTTCCCATTCCTGTATGGTTATGGAGTGTCTGCGCTGTATCTTGTCCCTGTACCATTGCGGGATCACATTGAATGTGCAGAAAGGTATTACTCCGTCAGGCGTTGTGTAGTGGATGTCACACTTCTTTATCCTCTGGATGTCCCAGTTGTAAAGGTCCTGAAAGTGCATCATTCCAACAAACAAGGAGCGCTTGTGGAATTCACCCAATGCTGAATAATTGCCCTTCAGGAATATATTATATAGTACGTTTGACAAGTTAAGCCATGAAGGCTGCTTCTCCTTTATGATAAAGCTGTTGAGTTTTACAAGCATCTTTGTGAGCACCCAATATTTGTTGGCTCCGTTTCTCATCTCTTCTGTCTTTTCCTTCAGGTACTCGAACAGGCCCTCGACATCCACGAATTTTGTTATCGGGATCATCTTGTCTCCGTCTTTGAAGACGTATGTTGCCATACCACATGCTGGGTTTATGGAAAGTTCGTATTTCGGATGTCCTTTGAGGATTTCCATAAACTCTGAGAAGATAACTGTACACGGCACCGGGTAGAAGTCATCACGCGTTATCTGGCCGTCTGTGTGTTCTTCCAGGCGTTGTATCACATCAGGTATTGTTATCCTGAATTTTTCCCTGTCCTTGCGTGGCATCCTGCCTACAAGGGAAACAGGCTGGTAATTAACACCTCTTATTATGTCGTTGTGCTTGAAGCCAAATTTCAGTATATCTCCTATCTCGTGGTCATTGACAGTATTGATAAGTGTCGGCACCAGCACAGCGCCTAAATTAGCTTCTCTCAGATTCTTAAGTACGCCTGGCACTTCCCAGTGGTTCTTTGGGTTTGTTCTTGGTGTTACGCCATCAAAACTTAGATAAACAGTATTTGCACCTGCTTCTCTGATGGTTTTAGCAAATTGAGCGTCGTTATAAAGCCTGTGCGTAGCATTGGTGTTCAATTGTATGTGATCAATACCCTCTTCCTTGCAGATCTTTATGATCTCTGGCAGATCTTCCCTTAGCTCTGGGTTGCCGCCGGTGAGCTGTATTGCGTTCCCTTTAATTGGTTTTTCCTGCGTTACCAAACGCACCATGTGTCGGATCTCATCCAGCGATGGCTCATAAATATATCCTGCAGCTTCTGCGTAGAAGAAGCAGTACCAGCACGTAAGGTCACATCGGTTTGTAATTACAAGATTTGTTAAGCCTGAATGTGTTTCATGTATTGAGCATAAACCACAGTCCTGCGGGCACACAGGATGTTCCTTTTCGTTATGGGGGTTAACAAGTCCCCGACCCTTGACTTCGTACTTCTTCGCCTTCTCAAGCAGCTTGGCATCGGCCCAGTAAACGTCTTCGATCATACCATGTTCCTTGCAAACCTTGCGAAGCATGGCTTCTTCATCACGTTCGAAAACAAGCATAGGTATGAGCTTCAGGCATTCAGGGCACAGTGAAGCGGATTTAAACATCAATGTCTCATTTTCATTAAGAGTCAAGTCACCTCGTAAGAATTCATCATTTTCCTTTTGCAAGAGTTCAGCCGGTGGCGCCATTCATATACCTCCAAGAATTATTTAGAACTTTTACATCTTATTAAAAGTTCTAATGTTATTTGACTTTGGTTATATATAAAGATGCCAGAATGTCGGTAGATAGACATAAGATTTACATTAAATTGATAATTAGTACTCCCCATACTTATCATCGCCTCAAACCCACCGAAAGCTTTTTAAAGTATATAGTTACTAACAAGTAGTGATATATATGACAAGTATCTTTGAAGTAGTTCCAATAGGCAATGAAAAATGGTTTTTTGGATTGTATAGAGGCCCTGAAGGCAGAGGAGAATTAGCAATAGTTCATTATCCAATGACAGGTGAAACCAAAATGCCTATAAATAGAGGCGTCGCTCCTGACAGTTTTTTTAACGAGGCTGCAAAATACATGACATCTAATGGAATACCGTTGCCAAAAAGAGAGCAAAACTAAATCAGATTATCATCTCGCCGTCTTTTCGAACAATGTGAATGACATTGACAGGACACATGTCTGCAGCAGTTTTGTTAGCCGCAAAATCTTTCTGCTCAATAGCTAACTCTTCCTTAACGATTTCGCTGCTATCAGTCACGCGCTTGGAATTGACAAGGTCTGATTTTCCATCTTCTGGAGACATCTGCCAGAATTGAGGAGCTACTATTGAGCATGCAGCGCATGCTATGCAGTTTGGCCTGTCATGCTCTACTTTATAGTCCATAAAAATACCTTAACTATCTTTTGTGTCTTTGTCCAAGGCTTTTTCTATAAACGCTTCGGCCGCGCTTCTTGCGTCTTTCAAACCTTTCCAATCTGTCGTCATCTGGCATAATATCACTATGCATAATTGTCATGATGGCTTAAATAAATTTGCACCAAAAATTAAGTATGGCAGAACAGCCCAATGAAAAAAACAGCAAATATGTTGTTGAATACGACCGCACAAACTGCATAGGTGCGGACATGTGCACCTTTGTCGATCCTGAGAACTTCAAAATGAACGAGGACGGGAAAGCTGACTTGGTTAAAAGCGAACATAAAGGCAACGAGCAGTTTGTCATGTTCACCAACGAAAACATGGAAGACATGGGCAACGACTTACGTCGTGCCGCTGATTCATGC
>CAYJVV010000037.1:0-7862 GCA_964373755.1 uncultured archaeon
GAGATATCATGTCTGAAAGCTGCTTTTTGATAAAATTATAAAGATAGATGATATGTTCAGATATCAAAGATTGTCTAAAGAACAGAGAAGAGTGAAGATTCTTAGTTATCTCACTAAACATCCGGATAGCACTTTCAGGGATCTTTCAGAAGATGGTCTGGCATATGACTTAAGAGTTGTTTACAACAAAAGAATATGTGACGCTAAAATGGATGCTGGAATTCATGGAAATGCTGTTACGTTAGAGCAGCGTAGGCATAAAGTATTAGCCTACCTTCAGGAACATCCTACTGCAACTTTTTCTGATTTCAGGGAAGCCGGTCTTTCTTATGATCTTTTGCTCGCATACGAAGGTAAAATAAATACTGCTAGAAAAGCTGCAGGGCTTCTAGATGATGGGTCTATTTCAGCTGCTGATGCAGCAAGAATATTAGGTGTATCAAGAGAGCGAGTATCACAGCTTTTTGAAAACGGGAAGCTTTCTGGTCACAGGCTAGGAAGAAAGGTATTTGTTACATCTTCAAGTATAAAAAAATGGAAACAAAAAAAGAGTTCCAGGGAAAATATTAGAACAGCCTGAATATTTTTTTCACTTCGGTATATGACCTTTCACGATATAATGCTTAATTATTTCTTCAACGAATCATATGCTATTTTAAGCTCAGCAAAAACTGAGATGTTAAGTTAGCGTCTGGAATTTTGAACAAAAAAATTAAATTGATGTTGAACCAACAGTCTTTTTAATTCCTTCTTGCTCCCATTCCAAAGTTATCGTTGTTGGCTGCAAATCTTGATAATGAATTTGGCGGTAATTATCAGGATTAATTCTGGGAGCTTTCCATTTGTCTCCTAGTTTCTGAAGTTCTAAAAAGTCTATTTTGATTTTATTTTCAGATTCAACTTTTCTTATTCCAATCGCAAAACCATTATTACCCTCCACTACTCCACAACTACCGCAAGACCATTGGTTTAGTGTTTCTTTTCCAATTATTTGAGAACCTGTGTTGAAATCAAATGGAATTCCAGATTGAAAATAAGGTGCAGGATATTCCATACAAATACTTCCAGCAGTATTATTTATATTGCTTAAAATAATTCTAAAGGTGCCTTCCACTTTAATCGCCCCCCACTATTAATTTATTATCTTTAACTTTAGCCTTTAATTCTTGTCCTTCTTTCCATTTCAATTCTTCTATGATGTTTGGGGGTATAACTAAAACCCACTTAGCATATTCGACATCCTTTACCTTCCGAGAAAGCTGTTTTTGGAGTTTCATAATCTAAAAGTGGAGTCAGTTATATTTAAACCTTTAGGTACCAACTCTCCGGTGATTAATTAGGTACCGAAAGGTATAAATAGTAGTAGGTACCTAATATATGTATGAAGAACGAGATAACGTGTAAGCACTGCAGGAGTCAGAATTTCAGAAAAGAAGGAACAAGAAAAACGCATAATCGTGGGGACATACAGAAATATTTCTGCAAGGATTGTAACAAGTTCTTTACTTATGATGATGGCTTTTACAGGATGAGAAATAAGCCGGAAATTATTACGATGTCAATTGACATGTATGTTTCCAATTTATCAAGCAGGAAGATGAGAAACCAGTTGAAGAGGCATTTTGAACACAAGATCAGTCACGTTTCTATACTGGATTGGGTGAGAAGATACACATTGAAGGTTCACAAATTCATAGAAAAACAAGGCTATAATTTAGGTCAGAGTTTCTACGCAGACGAAACAATGATAGATTGCGAAGGCAGAAAAGACAGGTTTTGGTGCTGTCTTGATTGGGATACTAGATTGATCACAGGAGTACATTATAGTTTGGCTGCCAATCCGGTGGAAGCACAGGAATTTTTAAAGAAAGCGATTGTCAAAGGAAAACCCAAATATATTCAAACTGACGCTGGAATGTTTTATCCGAGAGCGTTTAGAAAGATGTTTTATTCAAATAAGTTTGGTGACCTAATAGTGGAACACAGAATACAAAATTATCAGGAAACAAGAGTTCATAATTATAGGATTGAAACGGTGTTTATGAAAATCAAAGACAGAGTTATAGATTTTAGAGGATTGAAAGCTTTATGGTCTGCTCCAATATTGATGAATGCAATAGTCATACAACATAATTTTATTGAAAATCATTGCACGACTAATGAAGTTCCTTGCGAAACAGCGGGAGTTAATCTAGCGCTAGGAGAAAATAGATGGCTGGATTTGATTAGATTGAGCAGTAAATAAAAGAACAGTTTATAAAGAGTTTTATATAACTTTTTATTATGGCGTATCGTGAGAGGAAGGGATTAAACTTTGGAACCTGTCATTATCATTTATGTAAAAAAAGAACCAAAGTCCACCGATGTAAATATTGTAAAGAATCTTTTTGTTCAGAACATTTGAAAGCAAAACCTCCGGGGTTACCAAGATTTTCCAGTACAAAACATGAAGATCGACTTTTTATGGAAGAGTGGAGCAAAAAAGGCGGTCATCCTTGTATGCCTTACTTGAATTATTGGGAACAAGAAAACAAAAGGAAGGAAGAAGAATATGGTCGGGCTTTAGACAGAGTGCTTAGGACAGGATATAAAGAACATAAAGCTCCAAAAGAAGAGGAACAATCTGTAGAACATCCAAAAAGTCATCAACAAAGAAGAATAGTTTTTCCTAACATATTTTATAGAATTAATTATTGGTTAAATAAAAGGAATCATTATCCCTATGATTACAGTGCAAGAGCAAATTACATTTTACGACTTTTATTATGGTTAGTTATATCTTTTGTATCGTTGTTTTTATTTTATACAAATATAACAAAATTAAATGAAATTACAATATGGATTATTCAATTGGGTGGAACTTTAGTATTAATATCACTTTTCTTTTCGATCAAATATTCTTACAAAGTTCTTAAAGAACTTATGAATTGGTTTAAAAGACAAAGAAATTGGTTGAAATATCTAATAATTCTGATTTTAATATTCTTATCTTGGCAAGTCTATTCACAAAGAGACACAGTTTTTGATCCAGCAATAAATTTTTATAAAAGTATAAACTTCACAAATCTTTACCCAATCAAATTTGGAAATTTCTCGCTCGGTTCAGATTATCAAGATGATGGCCCACCCAGTTATAAACCATCTTATGGCACTAATTGGGGTTGTAGTGTAATTCAAATAGAATATAACTATAAGAGTTCAGAGGAAGATTCTAAACAAGCTATAGATTATTTGAATAAAATAAGAAAACAGAATGGTAAGTCAGAAATATTGTTTGATAAACGGGTATTTGAACTAGCAGTTGCTAGAGCAAAAGACATGAGAGAATATAACTATTTAGATCATACAAATCCTTATACTGGCACTTGCCCTGATAATATGAAAACTAGTTACGGAATAAGTTCATATGAATATGTTGCTGAAAACGCTTTTGGAAATCCCCAATATTCAGAAGGTAGTTGTACTGAAATACAAATGAGACCAATGACAGAAGCAATAGACGATTGGATGACGAGCAGAGGTCATAGATATAATCTTTTGTATGACACCCATATTGCTGGTGCTGTTGGATGCTACAAAAATATGTGCACATTTTTAGGACTAAACCGAGATAGATTTGGTGAAGGATGACATACCGCAGCAGAAGGAATAGAATTTTGGAATACAGTTTCTAAACAACCTGGAGAAAAATAATAGAATAGTATTTTTACCTTTTCCATTTGCAATAAACAAAAATTATTTAAATACGTTTAATTTAAATGTTTATTATGCCACGAGACATTTTTGGAAGACTTGTAAAAACTGATATTCTTGGTAGAAAAATTTCTAAAAAACAACTCAAAAGAGAAGTTATAGAAGAGAATAGAAGAAAAGGTATAGCCGCAGAAGAAAATTATAGGATGCGTGCTCAATTATCTGGTTACGAAGTTGAAAGAACCGGAAGGGGACACGATTTCCGAGTTAGAAAAAGAGATTTATTGACCGGAAGAGTTACTTACAGCGGAGTTCGAGAAATCAAATCTGGAAAAGCCAAACTTTCCAAACTTCAACAAAAAACCAAGAGAAAAAAATCTAATTATAAAGTTGTAAGAGAAGAACCGATGTTTTGGTAATATTCAAAATTCTACTCTCGTTCTTCTTTTTGGTCTCCTTCTTGCACCAAAACTCACTCTTTGACCGCTACCTGTTGTAAATGATACAGGTCTTTTCGTTTTGGTTTTCTTCCTTCTTGCCAAAAACGATAGCATATTTAAAAATCTTCTTTTTACCTGACGTTTACTTTACAGCTCAGCAAAAACAGTTTCTGTGATTTTTCTGCTACAACTTGCCACAAAACCAAGTGGCTTGTTTGCTGGGCTGAAATGATAAGGTTTCATTTCTGAAAACGCACGAACATCAAAATCGGCATCAATTCCCATATCTATAAGTTTTCTTCCAACTTCATACATTAATACGTGGCCACCAGCTCTTTCGACAAGAAGCTTTCCAGCTGCCCAATCCCAAACCCTTTGCTCTGGCTGATAAAAAACGTGGCTATCGCCTGACGCGACCAACGCTAGACCTAAAGCACAAGAGCCATATGTATTGCTTGTCCAGTTTTTATCAGCGTATTCTCTCATAAATGCTGAAGGAGTAAGGAAAGGCGCATCAACACCATAATAAGTAAAAAATCTTTTTCTAATACTAGGAACAGCAACTCTTGCTTCATCTATTCCTTTGTTTGTTATCATAAAAGCAGGCGTGTCTTCAGCAGCTATAAGAAGAATACCAGATCCAGTTTCTCGGAAGTTACATCTTGGACCATAAACTGCAGCAGCTGTGGCGTGCATTCTGTCCCATACGCCTACAGAGTTGCTCCACTGGCCTGTCTTCATAGCATATTGTGCCGTGCCATCCAAAGAATCAGATATAACGATTTTTCTTTTAGGTACAATCTGGAGATAGTCTGCTTCCGTAATTATTCTATCAACAAACTCTTGGAATCTTTCCTTTTCTTTGTCAGCTTCTTCACCAATATGCCGGACTCCAGGCAGGTGTTTTTCTGCTTCCTTGAGTATAATTTCTTGTGATAGTTCATCAGCTTCCGTAATGGCTGCATGATAACTTAGATGTTGATCTGGTTTTTCTATTACTTCCTGCGAGAAATCACGCTTTGCTATTCTTTCTCCAGCTTCATAAGCTGACATAGCAGCAGCCATAAGGTCATCTTCGTTGTGGCTGCTAAGGCTTCTGATGTGATCTTCAATAACTTTTTTGGTTATCATTATAATCACTTAGAAAATCTAGATTCTTTTAGGATTCACACAGGCGCCATCAACACCAAGTTCATAAACCACAAGTTCTTCAGGAGAAAAACTGTATTCAAGAAATGGCTTTGCAAGCTCTGTCAATTCAGAAACTATTCTAATCCTATCAGCATCTTCATCAGTAACTCTTCCTATAGTGAAATGCGGATCATAAAGATCAAGAGCATCTGGGTAACCATAAGTTTCTATATTGGCTCGTTTTTCAGGCGGGAAAGAAACGTTATTTCTTTCCCATATGGTTGGCACATCTGTCAATCTTACCCTTGAAGCATAGCTTAAAACATCTCTATGAAGTCTTTGAAGACCGTTAGAATTATCGCATTGTAATGTTACATAGCCTGATGGAAACATAGTTACATTTTTCAATTTTATTGTAGCTTCTCTGACTCTACGATCTGTTAGTTGTTGCATAGCTTGTTCAAGGGTTTGATAGTCGGCAAAGGTGCTCTGATATAGCGATAAATGTGGATGACATTGAACTCCAAACGTGTATGAAGTTCTGTGAGTTTGTCCAAGTGTTTTATGTAAACGTATAGTTAGCTCTTTCACTTTATCATCAGGCATCAAAGCTACGCCCAAATCTACAGGCATTTTTTATCACCTATTATTTTTCAAGAACTTGTCTATCATCTGCTGATATTTTATCCAAGCCTATAGCAGCATAATTTGGACAATAGTGTGTAAATGGGAATTTAGCACCGTCATATACAATCTTATGGGCTACATGTGGCAATGGTATGACAACATCACCTGCTTTTAATTCAAGAACTTCTCCAGAATATTCGGTATTTTTGCCATCTTGAGCTACAAGTTTTGTACTGCCTCCGTCCATTGCAACGAAAAGTGGCTCTACTCCATCTAAGCACATATAAGGTTCCATAATCTCGTGATGAGAGTGCAGTACTTCACCTTTTCTAGGTTCCTTGAACTCGGCATGTGAAAAACCAAATTCAGGAGAGCCGTTGAATTCCTTAGCTAGCCATCCAGGGAGGCGATAAGCGCAGTAATCAGGAAACAGCACAGCACCAGGGAGCTTTATCACCCTGCTGCCCCTCTCTAGCATCACCCATTCAGATATCGCATTAGGCTTCTCAAGTTTACTTTTTTCAGCCTCTGGCAGCATAACAAAATCGAAAGCCTCTTCGTTTGGATCCTTGTATTTCGCTGGGGTTTCTAACATTTCGAAAGAATGATAAGGTGTTCCAAAATCTGCACGCAATTGATACGGTGTTCCAGCATGTATTTTTGCAAGCGTAAGCCCGCCTGTTCTGATAGTAGTAGGTGATATTATTTGAAACCGCCTTACATCAACAACTTTGCCTTCTCTGTCTTTGAATGGTACAGGAACATCTCTTCGTCCAAGCTCTAAAATAGTTCCAGTTGGTAAAGCAAGATAAACAAGATTATTGCTTACTGTATAATCTCTCGGGTGTTTTGTATGAACATGATATCTAGCCCTGAACATCGGGTGCAAGACAGTATCCCTAAGAACTGGGAAGTCCATCGTCTGCCCGTCTTCTGCTAATCTTCCTTTAATGTAGTATTGTGGCATAAAATCATTATTACCAAACAGTAAACATTCTTAAGCTTATAGTGATTACTTGATTATAATGCCAATGATTGTAAACCCTTGTGAAGTCTGTGTAACATATAAAACAAGGCTTGATGAAGCAAAAAGGATGTTTCTAGAAGGGAATAGTGATGCAGTTTCAGGGCTGCTGACAGTAACGGACAATATGCTACGTGAGCCATTGAATCCTGAGACTGCTGGCTTGCTGAAGAAATATCCGGGAGCATGCACTACAGAAACATTTTGCATATACAAACCACATCATAGGAAATACGTGTCAATGCTTAGAGATTCTGCAGATAAAATTTATAGTCATCCTGCCAATCGGTTTATTGAGAAAGAACAAAGAGACCAGATGGTTAGAGCAAAGGTGGCAGAAATTAACAGTATATTTTTCAGGTTTATTTGAATGAATTTTACTAATCCAATCCAAAAATCCTCTTCGCGTTTTCTTCCGTTATGTGCAGAACTTCATCCATTGTTAATTGCTTTATCTCTGCAATAAGTTCTGCTGACTGGTGAATCTTCCAAGGCCTGTTTTTAAGTTCACGTGAGTCTGGGTCGAGCCACGGAGCATCTGTTTCGAGAAGCATGCTTTCAATGTTACAGGCACCAGCAAGCCGCTGGTGCTTTTTGCTTCTGCAGACGATAGTCGCAAAAGATATGTAGTAGCCATTTTCTATAGAATATTTCATCTCATCTT
Source organism: uncultured archaeon (assembly GCA_964373755.1). GTDB lineage: Archaea > Aenigmatarchaeota > Aenigmatarchaeia > GW2011-AR5 > GW2011-AR5 > JACPDL01. The sequence goes on from CAYJVV010000037.1 coordinate 7,580, forward strand.
CATTGCCTGAGAAGCAGTGCATCACCACATCCTTGGCATCTTCAGTAGTTAGTATCTTGAGTACATCATGAATGGCTGTTTTCTGATTTTCGCTGTTGCGCGAATGAATTTCCAATGGCAGTTTCAGCTCTTTTGCAAGCCCTATCATCTGGACGAATATTTCCTTTGATTTCTCCTGTTCTTCTTTTTTTGTGAGCCAGCTGTAATCAAGCCCGACTTCACCAATAGCAACAATATGTTTTCTGTTATGCTTTATGAATTCTATATAATCATCGATTTCTTT
>CAYJVV010000037.1:7872-8923 GCA_964373755.1 uncultured archaeon
CAGTATTCAGGATGCAGCCCCAGTGCAACGAAAACGAAATTTGGAAATTTCTTATGAAGTTCCAGTGCTTGTTCAGCATGCTGTATTTCAGCTGTCGCAGTTATGACAGCTGAAAGCTTATTCACAGCTTCTTTTGCAACGGATTCTGGATTATCCATGTGAGTAAGATGACAATGAATATCGATGCCAGGCATAGTATCCCATTATTTTTGTTGACCATATTTCCCTAAAAGCGGAACAAAGACATAATAGCCAAGGAATGTCTTCTTGAATTCTTTTGGTTTTATCTTTTTTACAAGCAAGAGCTCATTGCCCACAGGTATGACGAGTTTTCCGCCGTTCTTTAACTGCTTTAACAACAGCTCTGGAACTTTTTCCGCGCTTGCAGTGACAATTATCCTGTCATAAGGAGCCATTTTTTCGAAGCCCTGCGAGCCATCAGCATTAACAACTAATGCGTTTCTGAAACCACATTTCTCTAAATTATCCTTTGCAAAATCGTAAAGTTGCTTTATTCGTTCTGTTGTTATTACACTTACTTTCTTGCCAACAAGCACAGAGAGTATAGCAGCCTGATAGCCTGAGCCTGTACCAACTTCAAGCACTTTTTGGCCGGGCTTGACATCAAGAGCTTCTGTCATTGCTGCAACTGTAAGTGGTTGCGATATTGTCTGGCCTTCCATGATGGGAAGTGGTTCATTTACATATGCATGGTCTCTGTATTTTGGCAGCACGAACTCTTCACGAGGTACTTTTCTGAATGCATTTATCACTGATTCACTCTTTAGACAGCCTAAATCAATAAGCCCCTTGATAAGATATTCTTTTTGCTTGTTGAGGTCCATATGGAAATTAGGATTTGTGTTACTTAAAAGGGATTTATTTAAGAAGTTTCCCACTTGATGGTTTTTATGACTGAAGATGCTATCTTTACAGGACAATTTCCTATAGCGATTAAATCTGGTCAGGTAGAAATACCAATAAAATGGCGGGCATATTTCTCTGATGTAATTGCGTATCTTAGTTTTCATCCTTATGATCGTGAAAAAAA
>CAYJVV010000038.1:0-8905 GCA_964373755.1 uncultured archaeon
TTCTGACTGCAGAAATTCAGCAGTTTCTCCAGTTTCATCAAGCAGTTTTCTAGCTTCATCTTTTGCCTTGCCAGGATGTGTTGGATCGTAAGTAATCAGCAGGTTGGCTTTTGACATAATTATTTTTTAATTTGTAAGTATTTAAACCACAACCTTTATTTCATCATTCTATCATGAAATAGCTTTGGTGCTTGTATGCGAAAAATCTCAAAGCAGGAGAGAGAAGTCCTTGTAGAAGGTTACCTTAGAACAAAAGCTAAGAAGCCTCAGGAAATTAATAGAGTTAAAAAGTCCTTGCAGTATTCTACAGCCGAAGGTGCGGTGACATCTGTATCTAATTCTGTTACAAACACCTATGTGACACCTTTTGCCCTTGCATTGGGCGCAACCAATGCTGAAATAGGCATTCTCTCCACTGCAAAAAACTTGGCTGAGACCGCTGCTCAGATGCCAGGAGCAATGCTTACACAATACATGAGTAGAAAATCCATATGGCTTCTATCATGGATTGTTTCAAGAATATTTTGGGTTCCAATCGTTCTATTGCCATTCATTTCTTTTCCAAATTCTGTTCAAATCTTAATTATTCTAATGGGAATTATAACATTTTTTGCATCGCTCAACGGGCCTGCCTGGACGAGCTTAATGGGAGATATTGTACCTGAGGATATTCGAGGTCGTTATCTTGGAAGAAGAAACATGATAGCGGGCCTTAGTGGATTACTTGCAACGCTAATAGCAGGAAGTTTTTTATCGCTTCTAGGCTTTTCGCTTATATTTACAATCTCGACAGCAATTGGTTTATTCGGCATAGTCTTTTTTGTTAAGATATATGAACCTCCACTAAGAACTGTTTTTCATTATAAACACAGCGTGACATTCAACAGAAAGGAGCTCATTACAAGCCTGCGTATCAACAGGAACTTCGCATTATTTACTTTATTCATTATGGTAATGAATTTTGCTGTCTATATAGCAGCGCCATTTTTCACTGTTTACATGCTGAAAGACCTTGGAATTACATATGAAATCTTTGGGTTACTAGTTGCTTTTGAAGCTCTGATTGCGATAGTTTGCCAGCCTTATTGGGGCAGGCTTAACGATCGTTATGGGGAACGTGTAATAATATTTGTCACCTCAGCAATGATATGTCTTATCCCATTTGCCTGGCTTTTTGTAACCACACCTTTGCATATCCTGCTAGCACAAACCTTGTCCGCATTTGCCTGGGCAGGGTTTGATCTCGTAACATTCAATTTCCTTATTGCCGCTGTACCATCAGAAAAGAGACCACAATACATTGCCAACCACAGGGTTCTCAAAGGCATAGCAGTAGTGGGTGGTGCATTTCTTGGAGCTTATCTTGCCCAGCACGCTGAATTCATTTTCTTTCTTGGGTTCTCTGGAATACCATTACTCTTTTTGATATCTTTCATACTGAGAGCAGTGTCGGTTGCATTTCTTTTAGGTGTAAAAGAACCTGACTCGAGAGAGCATGAAATAGTGCCATTGCGCTATGTTTTCTGGCGAGCAGTTGCTGTCGAGCCGGCTCAGGGCTTTCGGCATGCTATTGAATATACATTCCATTACCCATATGAACTAGCAAAGCTAAAGAAAAAGTTGCAAAAAAGAATGAATCAAGAAAAGTGATTTTAATGCTGTCTTGTCAATAACATCACTTGTGCATTTTGTCCTTGCAGGCGTTGCAGATGTTGCCTAGAGTAGCCTTATCAAGGTCTCCATTGCACATGATGCATTTAGGTCTGCCTATCAAGCGCTCTTTGAACATTATGGCCATATAAATCATCAGACTAGTTTACTATAGCCTGCCGATATTTAAGTCTGATCTATACTATAGCTTTAAGAATTTCAAATGTTTGTATGTTAGGAGTTGGATATGGAAATCGAATTTAGAAATGAAGCGGTAGATGCTCTAACAGCCATGTGTAGAATAACTGGAAAAGACCCTCAACAGCTATTGGACGATGTTGGAGCAAGATATACATGGATTCTTAAACAGCAGTATAATGGACGTACAATCGTAAGCAGACAACCTGACAAACTTGAAGATGATGTTGAATTGGTTTAATATGGTCAGGAACAGGGAAGCAGCAGAAAGATACTTTAGTGGGAGATGAGACAATGGGTTTGATGGAAAGACTTTTCGGCAGGAAAGAACAGGAAAAGAAGGAACTTGGACCAGAAGACATGGCAGAAGTTCCTGAACCTGAATTGGCAGGTCACCAGTCAACAATAATAGTTGATAAAATAGATTCTTACGCTTCATGCGACAGGATAATAAGACAAGTCAAAATGAACAACATTGTTATAGCGAAGATAAAAGACCTGAAAGACACGAACATGGACGAACTCAAGCAGTCAGTAAATCGAATAAAGACGGCGGTTGCATCAATGAACGGCGACATAGCCGGAGCAGGAGAGGAATGGCTGATTATAACTCCAAGAACAGCCAAGGTGCATCGCCAAGAAGCGCATGCGTAATTTATAAAGCTACTTCTACGATATAAACATAATACACCATCTAAAGATGAATACCAGAATTCAATCACTGTTTAAAAACAGTGGTATTCATCATGTATTAGGATAATAAAAATCATGGAGGTTTTGCAATGGCAGCAAAAAAAGCTTTCGGCGGATACAAGGTCTGTTTCAAAGGCTGCAGCCACAGCATGGAAGAAGTCTTTGGGAAAGATGGCTTGGCGCCAAGCGAAATGACAAAAAAGCTTTGGGTATATGTAAAAAAGCACAAACTTGCAGGAAAGTGAAGTTTTATTTTTTTTCTTATGAAACTTTTTCTAATTATTTTTATTCTTATTAATGAACAGAAGTAGTTTTTGTAACATAAAAAAAGAAAAAAATCTAGAGATCGCCTCCGCGAACTGTTTTTCTATCATTGCTTTTTGCACGCGCAACGGCATCAGCAACCATCTGCTCTACCTTCTTGTCCAGCGCATCGCAAAAGTCGCCTCCGCAATTCATCTCATGTTTCTTTATTGTTTCTTTGACCTGTGAAACCACAACATGTGCCATTCAATCACCTCATTTTATGCTTCATTGTCTTTTCCAGTATTTAAGTTTTTAGAAGAAATTAAAAACCCATGCGAGTGTCTGTCAGGTTTGACCCTGAAGATGTCAAAAGATATTATGATCGACTCTCTGGATACTGCGGCAGGAAAGGTGCAGCCTTTTTACATCAAATTGATTGTCTACAAGCTCCCTTGTCTGGAGCTATCTTGTATTTGGACCTTGCCGAAGAATTTTTAAGGTTTAGAGACTATACTGGAACAGATATTCGTTCTCAATATGCTTATGTTACAGAAGCAGTAAAACCTACAATTAATGACCTTAGAACCAGCATCATTCCAGAAATTCGAACTAATTTTCCCCCTGAAAAATTGCTGTGTGAAAGATATGTAGAAAGGGTGAATGCATTTGCAAGCTCATTACCTAATGATTTGAAATTTCCTTTTGGAAGGCCTTTTTTGAGAGATTGCGATGATGCAATAGACATGCCGAATGTTATGTTTTCTCCAGAGCCTGTTGACATGTATGCATTTTATAGATTGCGCCCACATCATCGAGGTTGGCATAAAATACTTTTCGAGCCAAGAGATTTACGTGAAAGGTCAGTTCTTTCCTTACAAAGATGAGAATGTAGCAAAAAGCGTAGCTCATATTACATTCATACTCATAGCAATAAACGTTATAATTTTTATCTGGAGCCTGACGGATTTCAAGAACATCATAAATGCATACGGTTTCACTCCAGCATCAGCTGCACTATTGACAATATTCACATCAATGTTCCTGCATGGTGGCATAGATCATATATTTGGAAATATGTGGTTTCTTTTCCTGTTCGGCGACAACGTAGAGGACAAATTAGGCAAAGCTAAATTTATTTTATTCTACTTGGCAAGCGGCGTGGCAGCTACAGCTTTGCACTATTTGACAAACATAGGCTCTACTGTTCCAGCAATCGGTGCAAGTGGAGCAATATCAGGTGTTCTTGGAGCATACCTTGTAATGTTTCCGCATGTGCGTGTTCATGTAGCATCTTACTTTTATGCCGGCACTGTTCCAGCTTACGTAATGATAGGTTTTTGGTTCTTGCTACAATTTATTTTCGGCGCTGTCAGCCTTGTAGGTGGTGTAGGATCAGGAATTGCCTTCTGGGCACATATCGGAGGCTTTATTTTTGGTGCTGCTGTTGCTTGGATACTGAAAAAGTGAAAATAAATATTTTGTAGATATGCTGAGCTCTAGAGTAATTCTATAATCCAATTCTGAAAGGCTTAAATCAATGATTTGTACATAAGTTATTATTATGACAATCATGACTGCTAAAGAGCCACACAAATCAGGTCATGGATCGCTCTTGAGAGACTTTATTCTTGGCGGTCAAGACGGCCTTGTCAATGTTCTTGCCATAATACTTGGAGTTGCTATAGCTACAAACGACATTAGAATTATTTTGATCGCAGGCCTTGTAGCAACTTTTGGAGAATCTATCTCCATGGCTGCTGTAGCTTACACATCTACAAAAGCTGAAGAGGATTTCTACAAAAGCGAAGTGGAAAGGGAAAAAAGAGAAATGAGAGAAATGCCGAAGGAAGAGGTACAAGAAATAAAGGACATTTATTACAAGAAAGGCTTCCGTGGGAATTTATTGAGTGCAGTTGTGAACAAAATAACTTCTAACAAGAAGGTCTGGTTGGAAACTATGATGACGGAGGAGCTTCATCTCTATAAAGAACACAGAGAAAACCCGTTAAAAAGCGCAGCAGTTGTCGGCTTCGCAGCAATCTTAGGCTCGCTCATCCCTCTCATACCTTTTGCCTTTCTCAATATAAGAGAAGGCATAACAGCCTCAATTATTGTATCTGTTCTCTTTCTTTTCGCTGTGGGTGCAGTAAAAGCAAAGATTACTGTAGGAAACTGGATAAAAAGCGGCATTGAACTCACAGCAATAGGAATGGCTGCTGCGCTGGTTGGTTATGGAATTGGTAGCGTTTTAGGTGTTGTTGTCTAATGGAAATAAAATACCCTCAGCTGATGATATTATACGAGCAAACAAGATAGCAATAGAATTGTTACGGGCTACAAAAGCTGAAAGGCATAAGCTTTTGGTATCTAAAAATAACATAGAAGAACTTTAGATAAAATCCGTGAAGATAGCGCTGATGTAAAGAAAAGCCTGCTATATTGCTAATTGAACTAAATAGAAGACGTTTTTTTGCAAGTGCAAATAAAAGAACGTCTTTTATAGTTGCTTCTGATTTTCTTCTTGCTAACGAAGGTCAGATTCCTTTAAAAAAAAGAAGATGTAAAATTCTTAATCGCAATTCCACAAGGAAATAGAACATTGGATGAAGTTATTAGGTGATTAAATGAATAGAAAAAAGAAATTCTCTTGGGATAAAGCTACAATAGAAGTTATAAAGAAAAATAAAGAATTTTTGATTGCTTTGGGCAAAGCCGAGAAAGAAAGATAACGCGTTCTTACTATAGATAGTCATTTTCCAGGGAACAACAGAAAAGCAAAAACAAGCATTCCGATAACAAAGGCAAGGGTCAAGTATACATCCAAGGCATTTCTGTCCATATGATCACTAAGTGGATAATTTCATTATTAGTTTATTTATTTCTTCAGCAGCTTGAATCCGTGTGTCCAGCGATTATTCAGAAACCCGTAGCGGATCCAGAGCATTGCAAGTGCTTCCAGTAAGTACGCCTGTCCTATATCACCAATATCGTGAACGTTTTCCCAGCCCCATTTGTGGGCTAGTTCCTTTACAAAGTTCTTCGCCTGGTTATCATTGCCGGCTATAAAAAGATCTGGCTTGCCTTCAGCAAGATGTGGATTTGTCATATAATGCGCGCTAATTATATTGAATGCCTTGACAACCTTTGCATGAGGCAGCCATTCCTGTATCTTTGCGCCTGCAGAATTTGGATAAGCAACATCCATCTTTGGTGCGCCTTCTGAGAAATCCAGCGGGTTGGTTACGTCTATCACTATCTTTCCTGAAAAATTTTCCTTTCCTGCGAGCTTTATTGCGTTTTCAGTCGCGCCTTTTTCCCAGTGCGTTGCAAGGATAATAACATCACCAAATGCAGCAGCCTGAGCAAAGCTACTAGCAGAACCATTAGTTTTCTCTACCCATTCCTGAACTTCTTTCTTGCTAGGGTCACGGGAGCCTATCATGACTTGATAGCCCAACCTAATCAAGCCCTCGCTTAAAGTTAGCCCGACAACACCTGTGCCCAAAACACCTATTTTCATAGCATCAAAATCTATTTCTACATCCAAAGCATTAATAACAATTTATTACTGGTGGTCATATGATTCGTGGCAAAGCTGCTTATATAGAACGTTTGACAAAGCGAATGAAATTCCGCAGCGTTTCTGTAGGCGAAAAGCTTGATGGATCTTCGCCCCCTAGTGTTTTTATTGGTAGATGGAACTATCCAAAAGTTTTTGTTGGACCACTAGTTCCACCGACGCATGGAAACACAGCCATAATGGACCTTCCAGAAGAATGGATTGGAAGCAAAGAAGCTGTAGACATTATAAATTTCCGCCTGCAGCTAGTAAGAGGAAAGTCAGCAGTTCATGTCAAAAAAGATATTGAAAGCAGCAAGATGATAAGCAACATCAGGGAAATAGCACTGGCAAAGAAATCTGTTGACGTTGATATCGAATTCTCGAAGCTCCCAAGAGGTAGATTTTTCAATGAAGATATCCAGCCTTTTGGGCCTAGCGCTCCAATGAAAGAAATAAGCGTAAATGCAGAGAAGTTCGAGCCACATATGGAAAAGGCTTTCTACGACACTGATTTGCTTTCGCGTAATGCTGTTATCTCATTATATGATAAAGGCTTGGCAGTTTCGAGCCTGCAGAAAGCATTGAGCGTGGGTGCATTTGGCCTTCAGAGAAATCGTCGTCTAGTGCCAACACGCTGGAGCATTACCGCAGTAGATGACATGCTTGGAAAAAACTTGCTGAAAGATGTGAAAGAATATCCGATGATAGACGAGTATCGTGTTTATGAAACGACCCATTTGAACAACAAATTCATTATAATCCTTACACCAACACTTTGGCAATATGAAACCTTAGAAGCTTTCTTCCCGCAGATTATTGGTGACCGCCTAGAGATTTATGGCGATTCAGAAGGATATGAGGGCAAAAAAAGCTACGCACTTATAGGTGGATGTTATTATTCTGCTAAACTTGCTATCTTGGAGCGTTTGACAAAACTAAAAAGACAAGCTGGAGCTATTGTTTTGCGCGAATGTTACGAGGGCTACATACCCCTTGGTGTCTGGTTAGTTCGTGAGAATATGCGTTATGCACTAACAAAGCCCCATCAAAAGTTTGAAACACTGAAACAAGCAATGGATTACGCATCAACACGTTCACGTGTGCCGATGCAAATGTGGACGAGAAAAAGCAAGCTGCTTAAAAATCGTTATTCAACCAAGACATTAAACTTTTTCCTGAGTCAAAAACAGATAGTTGTTTAATTTTTAAGCTTGAATAGTTTGTCAGATCGCGCTAGCAATTTTTCTTCTGTAAATCTGCCATTACCGTTTCCATATCTTACATAGGAGCGATAGTCTGATTTTTCAGCAGTCCCTACATCAGCTAAATAGCGTATGTCAGGAATTCCGTCTGTGTTAACGTCTTTTATATCCAATTCCACTACCAAACCAGCAGGTAAATTTATCTTAGTTAATCTTTCAATGCTGCTTTGTTCAGTGCTTAGTCTAATATCTAGATAATTTTTGTAAAATCCAGGGAAACCAGAAGTTACAACTTGAATGCTGTCTGATTTACCATCCCCGTTTAAATCTAAGAACATAGGTTCTCCTCTGTTATAACAGCTGGCTAAAGCACCAATAATTGCAGTTGAAGCTACAATCATTCTACCCAATCTTAACATGACTGTGAATAAATCTAGAAGGTTTATAAGCCTCTAGAGCATTGGAAGCTGTATTGTATTCGTAAATGGAATGTGATTATGTATGCATGATTGTGTTGTAGTTCATTACGGCGAGATAGGAATCAAAGGCAACAATAGGGGCTTCTTTGAGAACAAGCTTATAGCTAACATAACTAGAGTCATTGACGCAAAAGTAGAAAGACAGTATGGAAGACTTATTGTAAAAGGAAATCATGAGAATTTTCAAGAGTTGTCAAATGTACTGGGAATTGTTTCATTCTCCCCTGCTCTACGTGCAGAACTTGACATAGAAAAGATAAAAGAAAAATCCCTTGCTTTAGCAAAAGAGAATCCAGCTAATACATTTGCTATTGCAACTAAAAGATCAAACAAAAACTTCTCACTGGATTCTAAGCAGATCAGCAGAATTGTTGGGGAACATGTAGCAAAAAACACAGGAATGAAAGTCAATCTTGATAGCCCTGAAAAGAAGATCTTTATTGAAATCTCTGAAAAAGACTCCTACATTTACGATAAAAAAATTGCTGGTCCGGGAGGATTGCCCGTTGGTGTCTCAGGTAGTGTAGTTTCTCTCCTATCTGGCGGTATTGATTCACCTGTCGCTTCATATTTGATGATGAAGCGTGGCTGTAGTGTTATTTTTGTTCATTTCCATAATTATACTTCGAAAATTGAGGAAAAGATAGAGAAACTTGTAAAAGTCCTTAACAAATATCAATATAAATCCAAACTTTATATGGTGCCTTTCTTCCCTATACAGGAAAAAATAATAGAAAAAGTGCCTGAAACGCACCGAATGATTGTTTATCGCAGGATGATGATGAGAATTGCAGAACAAATAGCAGAGAAAGAAAATGCTAAAGCGTTAGTTACTGGAGATAATTTAGGGCAAGTAGCTAGCCAGACGCTTGATA
>CAYJVV010000039.1:0-8729 GCA_964373755.1 uncultured archaeon
AGGGCGGACGCAGCGGTTAGTGAAAACACAATAACAAACATGGAAATGAGAACAAGGCCATATATCTTTGTGGCTACCATATGGCATAGTATATGCAATAACGCTATATATAAAAATCACCCGGCTAAAGGCCGCTGCGAACAAACCATCACATCTTTTTATTCGTTGACCTGCAATTTATTGCATGCTTCCGCTTCTCCCTTTTGAACGACTTGCAAAGAAGGCAGGCGTGAAAAGGATTTCAAAAGATGCTCTTGAGGAATTGCGCGACCTGGTGACTGAGGAAATGATGGAAACTGCAGAGAAAGCAGTGAAATTATCCAGACATGCCAACAGAAGAACAGTGCTTAAAGAAGACGTTGTTTTTGTAAGGAAAACAGTTTAGGTGCTTTAATGGAAAAAAGACAAACAGAGATAAAGCAGCTGCGCGTAAACGGTTTCATGCTGATAGATGACGTGCCTTGCGTCGTTGAAGATATACAGATTTCTAAGGCAGGCAAGCATGGCACTGCGAAGGCAAGACTTTCTGCAAAAGGCGTGTTTGACAACCAGCGCAGGATCATAGTCAAGCCAGCTGGCGCAAATGCCGATGTACCTATAATAGAAAAAAGAAGCATGCAGGTCGTTGCATTAACACCGGATACTGTGCAGCTAATGGACATGGAAGATTACGCGATGACAGAAACAAGAATACCGGATGACTTCAAAGGAAAACTTACGGAAGGCGAAGAAGTACTTGTCTGGAAATGGGGCACTAACTTACTGATAAAAGGCAAAAAAGGATAAGAACAAGTCTTTCTTTTTGGACATACAAAGATTTTTTCTTTCCTAATCTGCAAAGAGCAAAGCTCTTCTCTCAGAAACCATAGGTTTCTGGAGACTCAGGAAAGCCCTGCTTTCCTCGAGTTGAGATGCCAGAAAACTTAGGTTTTCTGAGCAAGAAAAAGGATTTGTTATCTGCAAATAGCTTCTGGCTATTTGAGATGTCAAAATTTCAACGGAGTTGAATTTTGAACATGAAGCTGATTGTCGGCATTGATCCTGGGATAACAGCAGCAGCTGCTTTTCTTGATGCTGATTCAGATTTCTATGTTACACTTAGCAGGAGAAATTTTACATTTAGCGAGATCTGCGAAGCAATAGCTCAGCATGGCGACCCCATAATAATTGCAGCTGATACGCAACATGAACCGCAGATGCTGAGGAAGATCGCAAGCACTTTTGGCTGCAAGCTTCGCGTGCCAAAGAAAGATATGATGGTAGGCGAAAAGAAATTCATGACAGAAGGCCTTGCGTACCGCAATGATCATGAAAGAGACGCACTTGCGGCTGCATTGCACGCGAAGCAGGAATTCCAGACGCTTTTTGACAAGATAGATTTTTACCTCGATAAGAAAGGCGTGAAAAATCTTTCGCCTGATGTAAAGGAATTGATTGTCAAGGGCGAAGCTGCAAATATAGAGCAGGCAGTGAAAATGCTAGCAAGCGAGGAAAGAAAAGAAACAAGAGTGATCTCGAAGGTAATAGAGTCAAAGAAAGTTCTTGAGTTAAGGCAAAAAATACACCAACTAGAAAAAGGAAAAAGCATACTTGAAAGCTATGTTAAACACTTGGAAGAGGAAAACAATATATTGAAAAGATCATGGAAAATATTGGAGCCAAAGAAGTCCTGGGATAAAGAACCAAAAATCCGCATACTTGAAGAAACAATAGCAAAAATGAGAAAAGAGAATGAACGACTGAAAAACGAGACAGAATGTTACAAAGATTTGATTGGAAAAGACATTGAACTAGTATACCCTTATGAAGAAGGAACAGATTTCTCTGGGAAAGTTGTTCTTGTAGATGGAAATTTCAATGAGAAAGTTATAGTAAAGCAAAATCCTAAGGCAGTAATCTGTGACAAGCCATTTCTTGCCGAAGTGCCTATCATGCCAAGAGATAAGATTAAAATACAGGCCATTGGCAATGTCTTAATAGTGGACAAAAATGAGCTGGAAAAAGGCCTTCAAGAGTCTTTCATTATATGGCTCAAAGCCTACAAAGAAAGGCATACGGCGCAAAGATAGAATAGCTTTGAATGCAAAACTTCTACCAGTTCTGCGATTTCTTCTGAAATTCAACCTTTTTGCCATACCATTGTATATAATTATTTTATCCGGCTATCAATCGGAAAACCTGATGTTTGGCACAGCAGATATTGTTGAGCAGTTTCTTTCGCTGACAGGAATAAGTTTTGAACGCAGCGGATTGCTATTTTCCGTGCCTGTAGATAATGGAAACTGGGGCGCTGTCATAAATTGGGACTGTGTTGGCTGGAAATCTCTGCTTGCCATATTCGCGCTAGTGATGGCAACCGATTACCCAATGCGAAAAAAGCTGAAAGGCCTGGCAGTTTTGCTGCCGGCAATATATCTGGCGAACATTCTGAGGATCGTTTTCCTAATCTGGTATGTTGCAGCTTATGATTTAGCTTATTTCGCAATCGTGCACGCTGTTTTATGGACATGGGGACTGGTTTTCCTGATATTAGTTTCTTGGGCATTATGGATCAAAACTGCACGGTAATCTTAAGATAAACTTAATATAGAGCCAACAATAAGATAAATTAGTGGTATCATGACAGACGCCAAAGAAACAGATCAGCGGCTCAATAAACTTGAAGATCAAATAAAACAGAATTTTCTTGATATAGAGCAGAAACTGCAAAAATTCGAAGAAGTCAAGGCGGAGCAGAATGGAGACAGACAACTTGTTGAAGGCAAGGAAAATATAGTGAATTTTAAAGAGATAAATGACAGGATCCAGGAACTTGAGGATTTGCTGCTTCTTATTGAGATGGAGAATACAAAAATAAAGGAAAAGATAGTCGGAAACGTTAATATGGAAACTCCAGTTGATGTCCTGACGAGGCTTCAGAAGCTCGAAGAAAGGGTATCTCTTACAAAAGAAACCAGCGCTGAGGGTATTGAAAAAAAGGCTGAAGAACTTGAGGATTACATAAGCAAGGAAATGGCTGAATTTGACAAAAGGCTTGCAAGGCTTGAAGATAGTGTTTCTCATGAAATGCCAAGAACTGTAGCAATGATGGTTGAGAAGCCACCTGAAGGTTATAAGCAAAGCAACCTTCTTGAAGAAGTTCAAAAGATTCTGGAAGAATAACTATGACGCATCCTGATGAAGTTGAGGAAGCTGTAAAAGCTATAGCTGTTCATGTAAAGACCGAGTTGAGAACGGCGAAGGATGAGATAAATAGAGTAAATGAAAGGATAGAAAAAAGATCAAAAGACATTGAAGGCAAAATACAGCTCCTTGAAAATAAAATTCTCACTGGCAAAACTGCTGTTCCAACAGATATCATCAAAAAAATATCTGAGATAGAGAGGAAACTTGCAGCACCATCTGCTTCCGTTACAGAGAAAATGCTGGACGAAAAGATCAATAGAAAATTAAAAGAAATCGAAGATAAGGTTTCTGTATCAAAATCCGATATTGATATTTCTGATGAGCTTGCAGATTTACGTAGCAGGCTAGAATCTATGAAAACTTCCACCGAAGTTAGCTTGTCTGCCTTAGAAAAAAAGATTCCTTCAGGAGGCAGCAAAAATGTACAAAACATAGAAAGCAAGATAGAAACCTTAGAGACTACACTGAATAACCTGCAGAAATCTCAACAGGAATTCAAGAGGGAATCTGCAGCGCTGGTTTCTATAAAGAAAAAACTGCAGGATATAAGCGGAAAGCATGAAATTCCATCTGTTATTATTGATAAACTGGCAGAATTTGAGAACAGGGTTTCCAGCGTTAGTGAAACAGTAAATGCAGATTTAGGTAAGATATCAGAGCTTGAAAAAAAAGTTATGTCAATTCCTGAGGAACTGGAAAGCAGAATTAGTGAAAAGCTAAATGAAAGATTAAGTGAAATTAGCAGCGAAATAAAACAGAAACCAAGCAGCCAGGAGAACCCTGACGGGCTTGCAGACATACGCAGCCAGATAGAGGATATAAAGAATTCAAATGATGAAAAGCTGGCGTCTTTGGAGAGCAAACTAGCCAGCGAAATACAGAGGCTTGAAGAGGATGTGAAGCACCCCGATACAACCGACGCAATTGACAGAACGAACGAAACGGTTAACAAGCTGGGAAAAATGCATGCAGAACTTGAGAAGAAGTTATCTGAAACTAATGACAGAACGAACGAAACGGTTAACAAGCTAGGAAAAATGCATACAGAATTTGAGAAGAGGCTGGCTGATAATGCAAAAACAGAATTACCTGATATAGATAAACGGATTGAGTTTCTTGAAGGTGAAATGAAAAACTTGCAGAAATCAGAGAAGCAAATAGAAGAAGAGTCTGTTATTCTATCTTCTATCGACAAAAAGATGAGCGACCTGGAGATGTTCGCTAAGGATACCCAAGCTAAAATGGGATATATAAAGAGCGTTGAAGGCAAGCTCGATAAAGCCCTTGATGCGAGAGCTACAAAAATATTCACAAAACAGCTTGAAGACTTATCGCGCATTATGGACAAGAGATATCCGTCACTGGTTACACGTGATGATCTGCACAAATCTATTTCTGAAATCAAAAGGCAGCTTGAGGCAGTAGAATCTCCTAACCTTGCAGTGCTTGGCGAGAAAGTTGATTACCTTGAAAAGAAAGTAGAAGCAATATACGCCATGATGAAAAGCATTTCCAACAGAATACCTGTCATCGTGGAATAATCTTTTAAAGACTGACTCTATTTCTTACTATGGATTATCAAACAACTGAAGAAGCTTATAATCTCTGCAGGCCTTGAATGATATTAAACCTTTCTTTTCTTAATATATTTGATGATAGGCAAAGTTGAAAAGCAGCTGCTGAAAAAACTTTCAAAAAGGAAGCTTCATTTTTCTCTTATAGACCCGGATCCACAAAAAAATTCTATAAAAAGAATACAAGAGATAGCAAAGAAGCTTGAGAGGTTTGGCACAGACGCGATACTCGTGGGCGGCTCGACTAGGGTGACTGAAAATGTACTCGACAAAACCATAAGAGCAATAAAAAAACATTGTTCCGCGCCAATTATACTATTTCCCGGAAATGCAAATGGAGTGTCAAGGCACGCAGATGCAATATTGTTTATGTCGTTGATGAATTCACGAGATGCGCTATGGATCAGCGGTATGCAAGCTATCGGGGCGCCGCTTGTGCAGAAATACAAAATTGAAGCTTTGCCAACAGCTTATCTTATAGTTGAGCCTGGCATGAGAGCAGGCGAAGTTGGAAAAGCAGAACCGCTGAAAAACGAGAACCCTGAAGAAGCAGCTGCTTACGCATTAGCTGCACAGTACTTCGGAATGCGCTTCGTGTACTTAGAAGCAGGATCAGGAGCTCCGCAGCACGTCAACGAGAACTTGGTAAGGGCTGTGAAGAAAACTATAGATATTTCGCTGATTGTAGGTGGCGGAATAAGAAACGCAGAAGCTGCGAAGAAAGTGCTTAAAGCAGGAGCAGACATAATTGTGACGGGCACTGTGCTTGAAAAGAATATCGCTGCTGCCGAAGATATAATTAAAGCTGTGCATAATTCCAGGTGAGTATGTGAAGATAGAATATGATCTGCTTGTTAGACAGGCAATAAAATCTTTGGACTGTTTCTATGGTCCTGATACTAATTCAAAATATATTTATGGTTCTGCAGTATTGACAGATAAAGGAAATACTTATTCTGCAAGTAACTATTCATCAGACACAGCTTCTTTAACATTGCATGCAGAACAGGCAGCCTTGTCACATGCAGCTTCCCATAACGATGCTAGAATTGTTGCTATAGCAATGGTAGGAAAAGAAGATCCAAAAGGAGAAAAATTATGTCATCCTTGCGGAATATGCAAACAGCTTATATGGGAAAATTCTTTTGAAATCTGGAATAAAAGTAAAGGTTGCAATGGCTAATCTAAAAGGACGATATACTGTAAAAGACATAAAAAAACTTGTTCCATATCCATGGACTGATTAAATTATTTCAACAGCTTCAAGGATTTTTCTAGACGATTTTTCTGTCAATTTGTATTTGTTCAATACTGTATATCTATCTCTGACACTAGCTGAAGTTGTCAGGGCTTGAATAGCAATCTCATCACTTATACCAAGCTGCTTTGCCGTTGTTGGAAGGTCGAAAGTCTTTATGGTTTTTTTCATTCCTTTCCAATCAGCTTTCTGCAGGCAAAGAGAGATAATTGTACCCAGTGCTACCTGCTCGCCATGAAGGGCTGGCTGCAATTTGTTTTCATGAAGAAGCTTTTCCAGGGCATGAGAAAAATTGTGTTCGCTGCCAGAGCACGGACGTGATGAGCCATGCAAGTTCATCGCAAAGCCAGAGCATATAAGTCCCCAAAGCAAAGCCTCAATACCATCATAGCTTTTTGATTTTATTGCTTCTTTGTGTTCCATACACGCCTTTGCAGAAAGTAGAGACAGCTCTGCTAGCAGAGTGCTGTATTTTTCCTTTCCTGCTTTTGCAGCTATTTTCCAGTCGTTTACGGCTGATATGTTTGAAAGAAGGTCGCCGCAACCCGAGGCCAGAAAACGATAAGGAGCATTCTTTATTGTTTTAAGGTCGGCTATTATGGCTGCCGGCTCGCTGGCTTGCGTGGATATCTTCATGCCGTTGTTTTCTATGCTTGCACGCGATGAAACAACACCATCATGGCTGAGAATTGTTGGAAATGCAATCCACGGCCTTCCTGCAAGGAAAGAGGAGTATTTTGCAACGTCTATAGTCCTGCCACCGCCTATAGCAATTGAAAAGTCATAGCGAGAGACAACTTTTGCCAGGTTTTCAATATAGTTCTTATCAACAGATTCAGGCTTTTCGATTTTTGTTTCAAATTTCTCAGAGACGGTTTCTGCAACTTTTTCAGCAATTATTTTCTTCACGTTTTCATCTGCAAATATTAGGCATTTTTTTCCAAGATCCAGTTCTTGAAGCATGCCGTTTATCTTATCCTCTACCGACTTCTCCACAAGCACACTAAATGGAAAATTGAAGATCATCAAAACACCTTAAATGAAGATGAAAAGCAGGCTGCCGTAAATTATTGTTACAAGCAGTGCCAGCGGGAAAGCCGGCACAAAGCGGACACCTTCCTTGATGACAACGTATTTCTTCTTTTTCCTTATCTCATTTATTTCAGGCTCGCCGAGCCCGCGCCAAATCATGCCTTCTACTACATCGCCTTCTTTTAGTTCGCTCGCAGGGATCTTTTTCCTGAAGACATGTGATTCTATTACTTTTCCATATCGCCAGAAAGCAATTATTAGTAAGAAGAGTATTGCAAGTTTCAGAAACGTATCAACCCCTTGGATAGTATATGTTAAGATTGAAACGATCAGGAAAAATACTGGCAATATAAAGAACTTAGCATTTGACTTTAAGTCGCTAAGAAAATAGTTAAAAACTTTAGGATTCTTTAATCCTAGTGCAATTGCATAAATAATTGTATAAAGCGCACCGACTATCAGGAAATTAGGCAAAAAGCTTAGCATGAATACCTCGCCGCCTATCAATGGTACCATGTATGCGATAGATGCAAGGATCCAAGCATCTGCCCCGCCCCACTGACCTTTTTTGTAGGCGAGTATGCCCAGAGCAAGAAGCAGTGTGCCAAGAGATATTGACAGTAAAAGAGGGTAAAAATCGCCTATTGTAAGCGCATATACAAACCAGTAGAACAAACCGAAAGAAATCATGAGGACAGGTATTTCCTCAGGAACCTCAGTTGTTTTTAAGTCATAAAGACCTGCAGCAGCAGAAGCAAGAAATGCAAAAAGTATCATTAATTCTGACATACCCTAACATTATTACAACACTTTAAAAGATTTGTTAATCATATTTTTCTAAATCAGAAAGCTTCGTGATATTCATGAATTCTAAAGTACCTCTTCATATAGGCGTTATCCTCGATGGAAATAGGCGCTTCGCAAAACAGCTACTACAAAAGCCATGGATGGGACACAAGTGGGGACTTCAAAAAGCCCGTGAGGTACTTGAATGGGCTTGTGAAGGCGGCATAAAGTATCTGACAGCGTATGTCCTTTCTTTGGAAAATCTGAAAACAAGGCCGAAAAGGGAACTTGAATTCATCTTCAACCAACTGGAAAAAGAAGCCTATAACATTGTAAATGAAAAAGACCATGTCATTCACCGCTTCAAGATAAATGTAAGATTCATAGGGAGAACGCATCTATTGCCACCAAAGCTTCATAGAAAGCTAATGGAAGTAGAACGTATAACAAAAAAGTACAAGAAACATTTTCTCAATGTAGCTGTTGCTTATGGAGGACAGCAGGAAATAGTTGATGCGGTGAGGAAACTGATGCTAAAAAGCATGAAAGGACTTTTGAAGCCACACCAACTTGATGAATCACTACTGAAAAAACACCTTTATACTGACGGCCACCCGTATCCGGATATGATTGTAAGAACAGGCGGCGACATAAGATTATCTAACTTCCTTCCATTCCAGTCTGTTTATTCCGAGTTAATTTTCACCACAAAGAAATGGCCCGAAATAACGAAAGATGATTTCAAGGGGTTTATAGAAGAATTCCAGAACCGCAAAAGACGTTTTGGAAAATAGTTTTTATTTTCAGTCTTATTCATTGTAAACTTCCAAAACTTCGGTGAGGTCTGAAATAATTCTGTCGGCATTTACATAAGGCTTGTTTGAAAGGAAAAA
>CAYJVV010000040.1:0-3621 GCA_964373755.1 uncultured archaeon
GTAGGTTGCCCTCATAAGGTAAAGGCCGCGAGTTCAATCCTCGCCGGGGGCTTTATGAAATCACAACATATTAACGAATTAATTCGAGAGATTAAAGTTAGTGAACATAAGTGGAAAGCTCTTTATCATGCTACACATATCGCAGCCGCGAAAATTAAGGAAGATCATAAAGATATTAAAGACTGGGAAAAATATCCAATAACGTATGCACTTCCTGCTTCGGGTATACAAAGTCATACGTATCCTTCAGGAGAGTACTTAATAGAAATAATGACAACAAGAGATGGCGAAATTGCTCTAAACCATACTATAACTTTACTTTCTCTACTTGAAAAATTGCTGAAAAAAATGAATATTTACTTATATCCTGAGAAACCAGGAGTTGACCTTGCACATAGAGAATCTTTAATAGAATATCTCCGAGATAAACATCTTTTGTCAGATGATGATCTCTATGAGTTTAAACTTGCTACTAAAACAAGAGACTGTGTAATTCACAATGGACATATTGCCACAAAAAGATGGGTAAAACTGTTCAATAATAGAAAAAGAACACATATGCTTATTCACAAGACAAATGATCTCTATATTCTTGTTAGATTACCTCAAGTGGAAAAATGGCATAAACTATTTTTGAAAGTTCTAGATAGCACAGAAAAGTTTATACACGAAAAAGAGAGTCGAGTTAACTTTTATTAGAATTTGCGCTCTTCATTTCTTTTTGCCTTTGATTTTCTTCTCGTCTGAGACTGGGTCACTTAGGTCTATAACTTCGATCTCAGGTTCAGGACAATCAGGATATGGGAAGTTAATCAAAATGGCAACTTTTAGTCCTAAAGTTTTCAAGTATGCTCGAGTTTGTGCCCTGTTAGAAGCAGTTAATTTTGAGACATCTTTCAACTCTATCGCAATTTGACCATCAACGACAAAATCAAGTCGATGAAGACCAACTTTCTTTCCTTTGTAAAAGATTTCTGCACTTCTCTCTATATCATAAGGAATATTTCTGTTTTGAAATTCTATTGCCATTGATTCTTCATAGACAGTTTCTTCATAACCTGCTCCAAGAGTCGAATAAATAACTTTAGCAGCTTCTTTAATCTCAGAAATTAGTTTCTCTGTTTTCATATTCTCATCGTTTTTTCCTATCTTTAAATATAGAATATCAACTACACGTGTAAAAACAGTCCCTTAAATTCTTTCCGGAATTATCACTAATATGCTTTCATATATCGGATTAAAAGGGGCTATGAAAGAGGGCAGCCTTGTTATCGATCCGTTTGATGAGAGGTATCTGGGCCCGTGCTCTTATGATCTGGAAATCGGGAGGATTTGCCGCGTGAAGAAACCGAACAAGCCGTTTCTGACTGAAGACAATATTGACGATAGCCCAATGGAAAGCTTCTTGGAAAAAGAATGCGAAACTTACAATGGCGTGCTGCTTCCAGGAAAATTGTATATAGGCGTAAGTAAAGAAAAGGTGTGGAGCGCGGATATTGCGGAAATTACAACGCGCAGCAGCGCAGCGCGCCTTGGAATAGAAACGCGTCCTCTCAACATGCAGGAAATGACTGGTCCTGATCACGTGTATTTCACCGTAAGGACATTTGGCACAACATGCGAAATGCCAACAGGTAGAAGATTATCGCAGCTTTTTGTATATTCTACATTTCCTCTGCCAGCAAAAGTCTTACGTCTTGGTGAGAAAATAAGAAGATACGATGGAGGAATTCTTCATCCGGACCGGAACAACGATGCTTGCTTTTCAGAGGTTCATGCAATGTCAGGCCCGTACTATCTTAGGCCCGGAGATTTTTATTTGGCTCATACAGAATGGATGACGTGCCCTGATAATGTTGCTGGAATGCTAACCAAACTTCCGGAACACAGACTAATGGGACAAATCCATCCAAATGCGCCACTTATTGCTCCAGGCTCTGAAGGCCAACAAGTCCTAGAAATATATTTAGCTGAAGGCATGCTTGTCACAGAAGGACAGCCTATCTGTGGAGTGGAATTCTGGCCGCTTGATCAAAACCCGCAAAATGGATATATGGGAAAATATCGTGGTCAAACAGGTCCACAAACAAGTTTATTTCATGAAGAGAAATAGCTTTGCAAACTTTCTTAACCATTGCTACATTCTAGTTAATATGCCAGACGACATGAAGGAGATGAAGAAGCTTCTTATTGACCATCTCTACAGCATGATTGCTCAAGATAGTAAATCTATGAAAGAATTGGAAAAAGAATTTGGCCTGAGCGAGGATAAACTTGAGAAACTGATAAAGACCTTTCTTGATAAATGGTTAGTCTCGCCTGATATGATAGCCATGCTCACCGAGATGCTTGACGTATACCCAACAGATCAGAAAGAGAGCAAAGGCCGCGGATACTATATAGGTTGACTTTTAGTCAACCTATATAGGTTAAGCAAAAGCTTAACCATGTATTGGCTAATTGGATTGTGAACATTATATGAAAGTCAGAAGATCTTTTTGGTTTAAGATGTTAGTAATTATAGGCTGCGGTTTCAGCATTTTCTCAGCACTGCTTGGGATAGGCTACATCTCGCTAGCAAGCTCTACAGAATACACTGCTCTATCCGAAATAGGAGTGTTTATCGGAATTGCAATGCTTGTGCTTGGAATATTTGGCTTTGGTGCACACTGGAGATTATGGAGAATGAAAAGAAATGGATTAATTTATGCATTGGCAATAAACATTTTCATAACAGCTCTGTTTCTGCTGCTCATAGTGCTCAATGAGTTTAACATCTTGGCGCCCATAAATTTTATGGTGCTATGGGGTATTGTCGTAATTAGCTATTTGATACCAAAGAATTACACCACGAAAAAACCTCAAGAAGAAACTGTAAGTCAAGCAGCTTAAAAAATGTTATGCATTAGTTCTACTATGCGTATAGTAATGCATATTGATTTGGACTCATTTTATGCATCCTTAGAGGAACGTAGAAAGCCAGAAATCGCTGGAAAGCCTGTAGTTATCTGCATGTTTTCCGGTAGAAGTGATGTTTCTGGTGCAGTGGCTACGGCAAACTACAAGGCGCGAGCATTGGGCATCAAGGCTGGTATGCCAATAATCTTTGCAAAAAAGCGTGCAAACAGCGAGACTGTTTTTCTTCCGGCTGATCTAGAGTATTATCGCAGCGAATCAGCAAAGATAATGGAGATATTTGAGGCATATGCTGACAGCTTTCAGCAGGTAAGCATAGATGAAGCCTACCTTGATGTTTCTTCATTGGGTAGTTTTGAACAGGCAGAGGAAACGGCACAAGAGATTAAACAGGAGTTAAAGACGAATTTTGACATAACATGCAGCATAGGTATTGCGCCGAATAAATTAGTTGCAAAAATGGCTTCACGCTTCAAAAAACCAGATGGGTTGACATTAATTGAAGAAAAAGATGTAAAGGAATTTCTGTCGCCTATGCCTGTTGATAAACTGCATGGAGTTGGCGGAAAGACAACAGAAGCTTTAATGGAAATGGGCATAAAAACTGTTGATGATCTCGTAAATTGTAGCTTAGAAAAACTAGAAAAAACTTTTGGCAAAAACAAGGCAAAACTTTTGAAGGATAAAGCCGTAGGGACTGATGAT
>CAYJVV010000040.1:3631-8433 GCA_964373755.1 uncultured archaeon
GATGATTCGCCTGTAACTGGTCAAGTCGCGAAACAAATGTCGCGGATAGGCACTTTAAAAGAGGATACAAAAGATTTTAATATGATATATGAAAAGATAGATCAGCTTTCCAGAGAGATGCACAAGAAGATAATGAAGAACAAGACATATTTCCGCACAGTTTCGATAATTATCATCGCTTCTGATCTTGAAGCTTTCACAAAAAGCAAGACCATCGAGAAAACGAACAAGTTGGATGATATACTTAACTGCGCAAAAGATCTTCTGAAGGAATTCTTAAATGAGAATGATGATGTTTATGTCCGGCGTGCAGGCATAAGGGTTTCGAATCTGGTATATGAAAACGGTGAAGAAGATAAAAAACAGAGAAGTCTGCAAGAATTCAAATAATGTGATCTTATGGAAGACGAAAACCCCGAAGAAATGACATGCAATATCTGCGGGGCGAAGATGCGCAAGCGAAAAGTAAGGTTGTTTGGACAAATGGACGAAGTGCCTGAATGCCCCAGATGCCACTCGCTCAGAGAATAATTACACTTTATAAATGCGGCAAAACAAATTATTTTTAGGTTGGTTGGTGGATATTTTCAATATAGAACTATTATATTGGTGGGCAGCCCGCAAGAAGAAGGTGATTGAAACATGAAACTAAAAATAGGGTGTAAGGAAAGGGAAGAAGGTTTCACACATATAGATATAGACCCACAGACAAATCCTGATTACGTTCTACATGCGGAAAACATGCACTTGATAGCAGCAAACTCTGTTGAATACGCCAAATTGGATAATGTTCTCGAACATTGTGATATGTTCAAAGCCATGAAAGAAGTTCATAGGGTATGCAAAGACCGTGCAATAATTGAGATATGGATGCCTCATTTCTCATCTGCGCATACTTGGATGCACCTTCAACATAAGAGGGGCGGATCTTATTTCATGTTCGATACGCAGAGATGCGAAGAATACGGTTTCATGTTCACGATATTAGACAGGCGAATTCTGATTGAAGGTCGTCATTATCCATACCAAAAAACCAATTGGACACGCTGGCATTTCCCATTTCTATTAATTGAAAAACTTACTAATAAATTCCCATATACTTTCGAGAGGCTTTGGTGTTATTGGGTTGGGGGAGCAGAAAGCTTATATTTTAAGTTGGAAGTGAGAAAATGAGATGTATAATCTGTGAATCAAGTCCTTTAGTTGCAATTAATCTTCAAGGTAAAGATATATGCCCCAGATGCCACTCGCTCAGAGAATAATTACACTTTATAAATGCGACAAAACAAATTATTCCTAGGAGGTACAAAAATGAATGCAATGAAAATTGTAAGTTTAGTGGTCATTTTATTGGGTTTGTTTTATGCAATAGCACCACATAACGTTCATGTATCCAGTGGTTTGGGTCTTGGACTTGAACACACCATGCATATCGCCATCGGCGTGATACTGGTTGTTATTGGCTTGGTTGTATGGTGGAAGGGAAAGAAAGCGGCAAAAAAGTGATTTTCTAATTTATTTTCCCATTTTTATGCTATAATACAAGAAGGAATTTATTATGACAAGATATACTCTGGCTTTAGACGCAGAAGATTGTGCTAACGGCGGTGCACTATTTATTAAAAAGCCAACAGTAGCAGTGACGTGGTTCTTAAATGTGGTTGATTATTACAAGAGAAGATCCGTCAGGATAACAAGAGAAAATTTTGATCAGTATTTTCCAATTGAACCGGAACAACTGGAACTGCCTTTTTACCGAGAGTAGAAGTAATTTAAAGTATTGTTCAATTTATTTCTCTCATGGCATTAGACATGGCGATAAAGGCGTTAATTGCTATATCGCAGAAAGGCTTCGATCAGGATGATTTCCACGCAGTAATGCGCGAAACAGCTAAGAAAAATATCATAACATTCATTTGTGCGAACCTAAAGACAGGAGCTATCGGTAATCAAGGCGAAGGCTTATTGCCGAATATGAAATTTGATGAAATTCTCACGGATCACTATAATGCAATAGTATTCGTAGGTGGCGGGACTGCAATGTATCATAATAACCAGCTTGCATTGAAACTTACAAAAGAATTCTATGAAAAAGGCGGCGTAGTTGCAGCCAGTGGGGACGCTATACCAATACTTGCGAATGCCGGACTGCTTGAAAGAAAAACCGTTGCTTGCGACGAGCAGGAAAAGGAACTTTTACAAGCAACGGCTATAATTTCTGAAGAAAATATCTTTGCAGATGGCAGAATTATAACTGCAAAACGCGGCTTCGGTAATGATTTCGGTGACAAAGTCAGCCAGGTCTTGATAGAAATAGGCATCAGGCCTCTGAAGAAGAAAGGAATTGAATTATAAGAACTTCCAAATTATTGGTGTTAGCATGAAAACTGATTGGAATTTGCTTATCGAGCTTGCAGGCGTTGCAGCTTTGGCTGGATCTATAGCAATTGCGTTACCATATTTTATTACAGAAAGAAATGTCGAATCACAAAAACCCCAACAACAAAAATACGCCGTGTCTCGACCTCAAAGATGCAGTGAAATTATGAATGGTGGACGAGATAGTGGAGAGTATTTGTTCTGCAAGACACCAGATGGATACTCATTGTTCTATAAGAGTTTTGATGCCAAGAATTGGTCAGAGCGCCAGTACAAATAATTACTTCTTGTTCTGGAAATAAGTCATAATAAGAAAAGCAGCAACTATGCCAGCTATGCTTGCGAATTCGCTGAAAGGCAGAAGTAACGAAGCAATGATGAAAAGAAGTCCGAACTCCCAGTCATCTTGCATAAGATCACCTTACAGGAAATTAAGCGACAGCCTTGGAGGCATCAACCCTGCCCCATCCGTAATTAGAATCTTTGCCAGCTGCGCCGAGATCTTTTGCTGTTGTGAATAATGCGTTCTCTATCTGCGCTACACTGTAAGAAGCATGAGCAGTTTTTATTAAGGCAACTACGCCGCTTATTGATGGCGTAGACATGCTTGTACCGCTTGCTGTTGCATAAGAAATGCCAAGCCATGCAGAGAATATATTTACCCCAGGCGCAACAATATCAACAGCACTGCCTCTTCCTGAAAACTTGGCAATATTGTCAGCACCATCAACTGCTCCGACTGTAGTAGAGTAGCTTATGCAGCCTGGGATTGAAACACCTGCACTACCGCTATTGCCAGCTGCAACAACCACAATAACGCTTCTGTTTCTTGCATATTTTATAGCATTAGTTAAATCTGGCAACACATTGTCGCAGAATCCCCTGTAAACATAAGGTTTTGACGTACCAAGGCTCATGCTTATGGCGTCTGCATTGAAATCATCAGCTGTGCCATACACACCATCAGGACCGTCAACTGCCCAGTAAATAGCAGCCACAACGTCGCTGAAGTAACCCCCGCCAGAAGCACCAAGAACCTTACCTGAGAGTATACCTGCATCAGGTGCCACGCCTTTTGCTGTTGAATTGACTCCATCCGCAGTTATGATGCCTGCTACATGGCTACCATGACCGTTGTCATCCGCAGGATCATTATCATTGTTTACAAAATCCTTTCCGCCAAGATAACTTGAGCTCAGTTCAGGGTGATTGTAATTATAACCAGTATCAAGAACAACTATTTTTCTGCCAGATCCTGTATTACCAGAAGCCTGAACCAAATCCGCCTTAATCTGCTTGTTTGCATTAGAATCTAGTGCAAAGACCCTTATATCTTCCTGCAGATTTAATAAAGAAGCAACATCTTTGTCGCATTCCAATGCTGTCAAAGCCTTGGTTTCCCTGACTTTTGTGCACCCGTTTTCCAGCGCTGCGAATATCTCTTTATCGGTATGGGCAACTACCCTTGCCTTTTCTTTTGGTGACACTGCCAGAGCCAGTGCTGAGAATGCAACAACTGCCACTACAAGAAGGATAATGTAATGTATTTTCATAAAGAGTATATAGCAATCAAGTATTTAAACCGTTTTCTGTTCCACAAAAAAGCTATTTAGAAAGCCAAACAAGTATTATGTATGCACGGTGGTCGAGAAGAATTCAGGGAAGTAATGCTGGCTGAAATCATCTCTGTCACCGGCGGTGTTTTTGCAGGTTTTCTGCTTGCACTATCTATTGGCAGGATAGAACTGCTTCCTGGCTTGTTGATATTGCTTCCTGGATTCCTTGAGATGCGAGGAAACATCTCAGGCTCGCTTTCAGCAAGGTTGAGTGCTGCACTGTTTATGAAGTATACAAAACCCAGCATGAAGAATAATTTTGTGCTTAGGGAAAATGTTATTTCTTCTATAATTCTTGCAGTAATCGTTAGCTTCCTGCTGGGAATATTTGCTTTCCTTGTATCGTTATATATTTTTGGCATATTCAGCCCATTGCTAATTGTCGTAGCTATTTTTGCAGGCTTGATAACAAATATCATAGAAATACCATTTACTGTTTATTTCACATTCTGGCTTTTCAGGCATGGACACGACCCAAATAACATAATGGGTCCTTACATCACAACTATAGGTGACATAGTGAGCATAACGAGCATTTTGCTCTCAATAATAATATTTCAGGGTTTTGTGATAGCATGAAAATGAATCGTAAATTGAAGAAAAAGATACATCATCTTCA
Source organism: uncultured archaeon (assembly GCA_964373755.1). Taxonomy (GTDB): domain Archaea; phylum Aenigmatarchaeota; class Aenigmatarchaeia; order GW2011-AR5; family GW2011-AR5; genus JACPDL01. The sequence continues at coordinate 8,246 of CAYJVV010000040.1, forward strand.
TAAAAAACACAAGCTTCACCATCGTACCATATTTTACATGAGAAAAGGTAGAAATGTTCATTTTCGTAGCAGGATAATAACTGAAAGTTTCAAAATTCTCATTGTGGCTTCAATCATAAGCACTATAGGTGGCATAGGCCTGCAAGCTTTGCAAGACAAAATAACGATAATAATACCATTATTGATAT
>CAYJVV010000041.1:0-6835 GCA_964373755.1 uncultured archaeon
AAGCAGCTTTCAGACATGATATCTCAGCATGGCGCCGATGCCGCCGAGTTGCCTGAATTGCTGGCCTTCTCGGGTATCTGGCGAGACAACAATAATTGAGGTTCCATAATTTTTTGCTTTTTCTTCAAAATATTCTATTGCGTCTTCACCTTCTACTTTCTCGCTGATGTTCTCGCTTATGATTATGGTATCTACTGCTCCTAATTCTAGAACTTCATTGACCCTTTTAATGCCATAAACGGCCAAGCCATGCGGCTTCTGCAGCTCTGTCAGGAATTTCTGCAGGAGATTTTTCTCCTTGGTGACTGCTAACTCTTTTATCAAATCCTCTCCGCGAACCAGGGTTTCCTCCACTCCATGCTCTCCAGTGTAACTAGTATCTACTGTACCGAGGATTTTGTTCCTGACATCTGCATGTGCGTACTCCTCCTTGAGAAAGAATTCCTTTATTGGTCCAGGCCCGCCAAGCAGGATACCTATTACTTCCTTATGCTCTTCAAATATCTTATTTGCAGCTTCAGCAACTTCTTTCAACCAGTCATTAAGCATTCCCTCGCGCACGCGGGCAAATCTGGCTGAGGATTGCCCGCCAGCACGTGTTTTTCCAGGAACTATAGACTCCTTATGATAAAGATGTTCCAATCTCTTGCCTTTGAGCAATGCAATATCAGCTTCGCTCTTGTCGAGGCAGATAATGCCATATATCTCCTTATCTTCAATCATGTCAAGCAAAGGATCCATTACAAACCGTTGATCGCACCAGTACATCTTGACCTTTATCTCTTCAGGCGGTTCTATTGCCCAAAGCTCTATGTTTGTCGCACCTTCTTTATCGCTAACATTGCCACAGAAAAGTGCAATGCCGCTTTCCGGAGTTTGTTTGTAGAGTTGCAAATGCCTTATTATCTTATCCAGCGCTGTTGTGACGTTCTTTCTTACAGGCTTTGATTTTATGTTCTCAGCAGTACTTTGCTCGGTGCGAAGCTGGCTTACAATCTCGTTGAGTGGATAATTCGCAGGAACATAAACAGTTACCAGCTCGGTATGCCTACCTTTGATTTCCTGCAGCATTTTCACAAGCTTCTTCAGCCTGAATTTCGATTTTATCTTCTCTTCCGTTTCCATAAAATTTCAACTGTCATTTGTTAATAAAAATAAATCTTGATAAAGCAAGGGCCAGTTAAGCTATTTGAACTCTGTGTCTTTTCTTAGGGAATGTATCATAATTATTATGATTAGTATAGTGACAAGTACTGCAACGATTAGTATACTTGCCAATAATATCTGATTGCTTTTTTTTGGTTCGGTTTCAAAAGGAGGGATCGTAACTGATTTTTCTTGAGGCTGAACTCTTTGCTCCACTTGTATATTTTCTATGTTTTCGTTCTGAACGCATGTCAATTTGTTTTCAGGCGGGTTGTTTACAGTTGGACATCCAAATTCATCTCGGTATTGAGGAACAGTAATATAATAACAATCTCTTGTTGTAAATCCACCTGCACATGCACTCCAGGCAAGGCATTTCCATCTTGTGGTGCACTCATAAAATCCCTCACTAGAATAGGTAACGTTAACAGTTTCGTTATTTGGAGGTTCTACATTACAAACTCCGCAGTCTGTCGAGCATATGGAGCAGTTTTCATCATAAGTGCAATATGAATTACCGCAATAGTTTTCAATTATCGAATATTCTGTGAAGTGTGGAACACTGAACTTTAGCTTTGAGCCTATGAAACTGATTATGCTGCACTCTGAGCATATTTGACCGTTTTTTAGTATTAGAGGATTTATAATATCTACAAGGTCAAGTGCTATTATGGCAGACTTGTTAAGTGCAGGGAATAGTTCAGATCTTACTATAACTTTGTTTAGTAGTATATCTATAATGGAATCTAAGTCAACTTGTTCGGTATTGTTATAAACCAAATCGATAGAATTGTTACTGAAATCGATAGTGCCAAGGCTTGTTATTCCTATAGTAAGGTTTTTCATATCCCTTATATCTGCACTTGTAAAATCTGTAGTAACATCGCTTGTAAATTCTGATCTTTTCGGCACCGGGCAACCGTATCTGTCTACCACTAATATTTTTGTTAAAGGGCACTTGTCAAGAATATCTGGCATCCCATCACTGTCGCTATCAGTTGTGTTTGGTGTTACAGGTGAAGTTGTTACGATTATTGTGACAGATTTTGAAATTGATCCGCCTGGGCCATTACATGTTAAAATATATGTTGACATGCTAGTTGGGTGTATAGTTTGGTTCCCAGAAGTTGTTTTTGTACCTGACCACGCTCCTGAAGCTGTGCACGATGTTGCATCTGTAGACCTCCATGTTAAAGTCGAAAAATTACCGCTTGTAATTGACATAGGCAATGCAGAGAATGAGAGTGTTGGAACTGGTAAAGACGTTACAGTAATTGTTACTGATTTAGTTGTTGACCCACCAGCACCCGTGCAGGTTAATGTGTACGTTGATGTGCTAGTAGGGCTTACGCTCTGGGTGCCTGATAATGCTTTTGTCCCAGACCAAGCCCCTGAAGCTGTGCAGGAAACGGCGTTTGTTGTTGACCATGTTAGTGTTGAGGAGTTATCAGTTGTTATTGATGTAGAAGATGTAGATATTGAAACTGTTGGGATAATTATGTCTCCTAAATTTGAAACAGTAATTGAAATTGGCGCAGAAGTTTTTGTGTTGCCAGCCAGATCCCTGGCAACTGCTGTCAAAGTATGCGCACCGTTTAGTACGGTTGTTGTGTTAAATGGTATTGCATAAGGAGACGAAAAATCTTCTGCACCGATATTCGTACCGTCAAGCTTGAATTGAACACCTACAACGCCAATGTCGTCAGAGGCAGACACTGTAACTGAAATGATATTGGCTACTGTAGCTCCATTTAATGGTAAAGTTATTGAAACAGTTGGTGCAGTTGTGTCTGGCGGAGTAATTGGTACCCCGACTCCAGGAGCGTATCTAAAAAGAAACATATTTGTATTGCTTGTATCAGTGGACCCGTCCATTACTATTACATTTTGTCCTGGATCAAAAACAAAAGTGTGCCTTACGTTTGGAGTCAAACCACTTGGGCTTGTTACAGTTGAGATATTCTGCCAAGTAGAGTTAGCTGGATCATAAACATGTAAACTGTTTTGGTCTATCCTCCAAAAGAATAATACTTTGTGTATTTTATCCCATGCAACATACGCATCATTAAACGTTGTTCCACCGGCAATTGTACCTCCTGGAACCGGTCCGAGGTCAGCTAGAATCTTTGTATTCATATTGTATCGGTGCAATCTGCCTGCAAAGCCATCAACCGTATAGATAAATCGTCCCTCATAGTCAACATCAGAACCTTCTTTATTTACCCTAATATCTCTTCCAAGTGCATTAACACCTAGTCCAAATTTAGACCAAGTTTTTGTTGGAATGTTGTAAATATTTACAACTGCCCCTGAACCACCGTCAAAGCCAAACCTAATTAAAGAATCAGTTACAGGATCATAATGACTTTTCCATGTTTCTGCTGATGTGGGTCCAATGTCAGTCCCTTGGTCTGTCCATTGTTTTGTGACTGGATCCCATGTCATCAGATGATTGAGAAGGAACTTCGGATCCGATACACGCGCCCCTGTCTCCTCCGGACAATTAGTAGAGCTTATTTCCATGGTCCCGGGAACCATCCAGAATACATTTCTTTTGCTGTCCCATGTCCAGCCTACAAAATCAGGATGCTTTGGCTGAATTCCGCCGTCGCTCCTGCAATATGTCTGTTCTTTCCGCCAACCAGCAGCCGGGTTTGCTTTATCATCCCACCTACCCTTTATTGATAACGAATACATGGCTTGGCTGTATGATTGTGACTCCGGAAAATCAGAATCTGACCAATCACCGCCTACAGAATATAGTCTTCCATCCAAAGGATTCCATGCAAAAGTAACATGCTTATTGTTTCCAATTCCTTGCCCCCTGTACGGCAGCTGCATGACCATAAAAACGCCTGTTGGAATATCAATCTGTACTGTTGAAATAGGTGTTGTTTTCAAAGAGCCACCTGTCCAACTCTCGAATACTGGGGCTGGAGATGACACAGGATTGTTTTGCTCAAGGCGAAATGCTAAACCTGGTCTACCATCAGTAATTTTGTTTGAGTCTGTATCTGCAGCTGTCAAGATTAAAGCGCTGTTGTGAAACCCTCTTATAGTATTACCAACTGCCTCAATTCTAATTGTGTCTCCAGCCGCAGGACCTGGGGCAGTAGAGGTATCCAGAATACGGGTAAGGGTAGAAGGCACCCCATCATATTTTATCTCCCAGCGAGGTGGTGTTAACCCAGGATTGTAATGAAATCCATATCGAGCTCCATCGCTTAGTCTACGCCGTACAAATACTTGTGTAAGCATTTTTGGATCTTTATCAAGCGAAATAACAGCTTCACTAAACTGGTCAGCGCTGAAAGTTGATCCTACCCAGTCAACACGACTGAAGTCACCTGAAAGAATACCCAAATCGCTATTGCTTATAATACCAGGATTACCCCAAGTCACATCCCAATTTGTACCTAGCCGGGAACGTTCAAAGTCGTCTGTTACGATTTCTTGTGATGCAGCTATATTTGAAACTGTTACAGTAACATCAGAGCTCTTTACATTGCCAGCAAGGTCTCGTGCAGTTGCAATTAAAGTATGCGCACCATTGGATGCCGTTTTTGTATCCCATGAAATTGAATAAGGGCTTGTTGGATCTTCTATTCCTAAATTGGTTCCATCAAGCTTGAATTGAACACCTACAACTCCAATATTGTCAGATGCAGATGCACTCAATATAACTGTACCACTCAAAGTTGCTCCGCTTGCTGGAAAGGAAATCGAAACAGTTGGAAGCGCGGTATCAATTACTGATGTTACAGTGACTGTAGTTGACTGTGTTGTTGTTCCACCAGAGCCGATGCATGCCAGTGTGTATGTAGATGTTGTTGCGGGGTTGACTACTTGACTTCCTGATGTTGCTTTTGTTCCAGACCATGCACCGGATGCAGTACATGAGGTTGCATCACTTGAGGTCCACGACAGAGTGCTTGATTGTCCACTTGTTATTGAAGTTGGAGATGAAGTGAATGTAATTACTGGAGATGGTGTAGGAATTGTACCGTTCCTGTCTGGCCTAAATGCGTAAACTGGTCCTGCAACTTTATTGGCAAGAATGTAAACATCATCACCAGGCACATATGCGAAACGACCCCAAGTACCTCCATATGCGCTTGTGGGGGTTCCAGGGTCAACGCCGCCGCCGACTAATGTTGTCACAGTAAAGCTGACTGGATCAATTATGTAGAGTTTTGCGCCGCCGTTGGGCCAAAGAACGTACCTGTCACCAACATTATCATAAATGAATCCAGGTGCTGCAGTCCATCCCCATGGAGCTGCGGTGAGGAATGTCTTTCGTTTGATCGGAATTGTACCGAGGTCGAAGCCTTCGATGGTTGGTATGCCAGTAGATGTTACACATGCGCCCACGAGCCGGTTTCTCTTAGAATCAAATGCGCCTGAGCAAAAGCGATTACGAGAGTCACTTGGTTGGGAGCCGTCGTCTATAATCGTAACACGTGATCCAACAGGTTTTGCAGGATCATAGGCCCGGAGTCTATCATTGTCTTGGAAAAGTACACGTGATTTGATGGAGTCCCAAGCACCCCATCGACCTTCGTTGTAAGATCCAACACTATCAAAGGGGCCCTGCCAGCCGCTCGAAGTTGCTTGCCACGATCTTGCGATGTCAGCTTGCTGAATATTGTAGGGATGCCATGCCACGCCGCCGCCGATCCACGCTCCGACGTCGGGAATAGCAATGCTTGCGCCATATGTATGGCGTGACTGTGGATATGCCTTACCAACAGGACCATAAGTGCCAGCTGTGTCAATATATGGCCATGTACCTGTGGAAGGATATGGTGGGATAAGATTCACTGTCGGTGGAGTTATCATCGACCAAAGACCAGTAGTTAGATCAAAGACATATATTCCATTATCGGCGCCGTCAGCATCTCCACCCTGTGCGGCGATCCACAATTTTTTTGTTATCGTGTCAAAAGCGCCGCCGTTCCATGCGCTAAAATAATTCTGAGGATCTACGTTACCCTGCTTAATTTGCGTAATAGTCAGTCCGCCGGAACGCCAAAGCACATCGTTGAGTGTATTTTTCGAGACAGCAGCCCATTGGCCAGATAGGATGGTAATATTAGATCCAATCACAGAACCAGTTATTGTGTTGAAATCATCGGGAATCTTAACTATATTGTGATATCCATTTACACCCACTACTAAAATAAGAAGAATAGAAATTATGAGAAAAATCTTTACAGTTTCATTTGACAAGACACTATTCATATATTCAACTTATATCAAATCCACTATAAATTTGTTCTCTGGAGACCACAGATGTAAATATCTCTTTTCCAGTCTATAGCCATCTCGTCTTTTCTTATCTTTCTTTCTGTATATATCCATTGAGGATTTTTAGCCCTCAGCAAAACAATGGGCGTTGCTTCATTCGTTTCACCCATTAGTATCTGTGCCGCTGCTGCTATATCATCAGCAAGGGCACGCTTCGTATATTTGAGTTTGTTTCCAAATAAGTCTTAATGCCTAGTTCCTTAATTTTCGGAAGCAACAGTCTCAAAAATGGCGCATACAGCAGCGGCTCCCCGCCGGTCAGGCTTACGTGTGAATGCGGGCCAAGCTCCTGATCGAGCCGGCGTATGCTTTCCAAAGTTGAATCAAGGTCAAAGTCATAGCCGGGCTTGCCAAGCTCATCACAATATTCACAGTGAATGTT
>CAYJVV010000041.1:6845-8399 GCA_964373755.1 uncultured archaeon
TTTCCAAATAAGTCTTTTTTTCCTATACAATTTTGCACAGGTTCAAAACCCGAAACAGCAACAGCTACTCCAGTTGTTCCGATTCTTGTCGGCATAAGTCTGCTGTCTGTAATAACTACACCTATATGTTTTTTTGTTCTTCTTTGAATTTCTTTTCTAATGTTTTCAGCAGCCATGAATGCATTCTTAGGATAAAGTATTGCATATCCAGGGTAAATATTAGACTTGTCTATACCAGCATTGGGTGCTATCATCCCGTCTTTTATTGCCAGTAAAAAGTTTTCCACACCTGAAAAAATCTTTTCGGATTCATCAAGAACAATCTGAGCCATCTCAGGTTTCATCTTTAATTTTCTAGCAATTTTCTTTGCTTTTTCTCCTGGCTTTATATCACTTAATTTTACAATTCTACCTTCAGACAAAGCCACAAATTTTGAAGATACAGCAATAATGTCGCTATCTTGAATTTTAAATCCAGTTTTACTTATAGAAGAAAGCATGCATTCAACAAGATGAAAATTTTCTGTCTGTTTGCCTGTCTTTATCGGATAAAGTTGAATCATAAAAATCATTTTATAAATGTATACCAGTTTTGTCTCCGTATCTTATTTTTCCTGTATTGTGTACAGCCATGAGGTCGGATTCAGCAGCAAAGAATTTTTTTGGAACAATTAATGTTTTTATAGGATATTTCAGCGAGAGACCTTTGTCTTTTTTCAGCTTCCATATAATACTGTTCAGTTCAGAAATATCAGAGATTGTAAAAGATGCAAGAAATTTCTTTTCGACTGTTGGAAATTCTTCTGCATGTACATCGTTTCCGTAAAGGTCATTGTAGATTTTATATGTTGCCATAGGAATTATTGGAGCTAGTACTTTGAGCAGCATCTTCAGGCAGTAATGCAGCGTAAACATCGCCGAAAGTTGCTCATCTTTTGTGAATTTTCTGTCTTGGTTGTATGTTCTCGGTTTCACAATTTCTATGTAGTGTGAAGCGAAAGATTCCCATAAGAAATTCTTTATTTTAGTAGCTGGCACATGAAAATCATATTTTTCATAGTGATCATTTTTCAACTCAATTATTTCTGCTAGTTCTTTGATTATGACTTTGTCAGCTTCACAGATTACATTTTCCATTCCGATATCAGGCATCTCGAACATTGATATAAAGCGCGCTACGTTCCAGAGTTTTGTTATTGTCTTTGTCGCTCCTTCTATGCGCTCGAATGAGCACTTGAGGTCAGAATCGGCAAGGTTGCCTTCGACAGCGCACCACATGCGAAACGGTTCTGCCCCATAGCGTTCCAGTATTTCATGCGGATCGATTACATTTCCTAAACTTTTGCTCATCTTTTTGCCTTTATCGTCAAGAATATGGTAATTTATCCAGACATCCTTGAATATATTCTCGCCAGTAAGGAGATAGCATCTGAGTAATGTATAGTAAAGCCATGTTCTGATTATTTCTTTTCCTTGTGGTCTCAAAGAGCAGGAAGCATTGTTTTCAAAAAATTTTGTGCCGTATTTCATTATGTACAGCGGCGATATTGAGGA
>CAYJVV010000042.1:0-3181 GCA_964373755.1 uncultured archaeon
GTTAATTCCCCGGCTGTTAATATTTGTATATTCATTTTTGCTTCTTCTCTTTTAGCCATCTCGTGTCCATGCCATGCAAAAAGAACTGATATAAGTAAAAAGAATAAGTAACCTGCTAGAGAGAGTCCTTGAAGCCCTATAACTGGAGTTATAAGTACACCAATTAAAACAATCCAAAATCCCCATGCTTTACGAAGATAAAGATAACCAGAACCCCAGACAAAGAAATTCATAATTGCCACAATAGTGGGGAGTTTCATATATAAAATCTAAAAATGAACCTTTTAAAACATATTATTTTTCAATCTTCTAAAGCGTTCAAGAAAAACACCGACTTATTTTGTTGGCAGTTCTTCCTGATTCCTTCTGAAAGTAATTTTTGGAAAAGGATAATTTAATTTGTCTTTAAGTGAAAATTTACTTTTAGCACTAGTTGCGTCATCAGATGTTATTGGTCTTGGAATTTCTAGGTCCTTCAATCTTCGAGAGAATTTCTTTATTCTTGTCCTGAAAATGTCTCTTTTAACCCGATGCCATTCGTAGACATGAATAAACTTTGAGCCACATATTTCGCAGACTTCTTGTATTGTCTTTGACATATAATTCTTTTCGCATTTGGTGCAGAAATATCTGTAATTTTTTTGCACGGTCTTGTGGTCAGGCTTTGACCAAGTTTCCATTATCGGTCCGTTGCAGAACTTGCAGCTTTTTTGCTCTTCTTCGCTGTCAAAGCTTCTGATGCACTTCGGACAATAATAAGTGTAATTAAAAGTCTGCTTCCTGAATTCCTCAAAGTCGTCAAGCTCACTTTGCGCTAACCTGTCCAATCGTATTCCTTCATTCATAAAATCACTTTATCGCTATTACCCCAGTATGTTGCCAAAGCCTTCCATTGCAGAGCTTTCCTGTTCATCTATCTTTTCGATTACCTTTTTCCCGTCCTTGTACTTCGTTCCTAGATCTTTCATTATTTCCTCTGCACGTTTCAAAGCCTCTTCTGAAGCGTCAACGACTATGAAATAACCGTCTTCCTTTATGCCAAGCGATTCTGCAGTTCTTACTGTGATGCTCCCCCTGCTAACCAAATCATCTTTTTTCAGTTCCAGCTCTGCTTTATTCTTCTTTTCGCTGGAAACAAGGAAAACTTCTTTCATTTCAATCTTGGTTAAGTAATTAAAGAAAGGATTTAAATGCTCAGAAACGACTGGTTCTAGGAATAGATATCCATGAAAATTAACATGGGCTGTGGGGCCGATTACAAAAAAGATTTCATTAACGTCGACAACCTTTCTGAACACCCTGATGCAAAAGTGGACAAAAATGTCGATCTGGACAAAATACCGTACCCCTTTAAGGCAAATTCTGTTGATGAAATCTATTGCAATCATGTGCTTGAACACCTGAAAGAACCAGATAGAGTATTGCGCGAAATGCATCGTATTCTGAAGCCTAATGGCATTCTTGTTTTGAACGTGCCTTATTTCACCCGTGGCTATGCCGTGCATGTCCATTGGCATGGGTTTTCGATATGGAGTGTGCTTGAAGATACAAGGGGCTTATTCCAAGCTGTATCGGTAAAACTTGTATGGGACGATCCAAACAATTTCAATAGCATGCGCTTCATTTTGAAACCATTCTGTAAATTCTGGAACTGGTTTCTCAATAGGAACCACTGGTTCTCTGAAAGATTCTTGGCTTACAAATTCGGTGGTATCACAGAAATAAATTTCGTGCTGAAGAAGAAATGATTAAAGCCACCGAAGGGGATCGAACCCTTGACCTGCAGTTCTTTCTTTTCCATTTCCTTTCTGTAAAAGGAAGAGGTTAGAAGGAGAAACGTAGTTTTCTCCTCTTACGAAACTGCTGCTCTTCCAGCTGAGCTACGGTGGCTTAAAATATATCTTTAAAGTAGAGTTGTATATTTATTATCTAAGAAGCAATGAAAATAAACAAAGAATGGGAAAAGACTGATGTCAAATGGCCAATCTTTATAAGAAATAATAAATAAAAGTTTTCTTTTGAACCCAAGGGCCTTTTCTTTTCGAAAGAAAAGGGGCTTTACTTCTTCCTGACGACAATACTTCTCTGCCTGCGCATGTTAGAAAATGCGTAGTAGATAAGGCCAAGAGCAGCTATAATCACAACAACAGCCCAGATTTTTCCTAAGAGCAATACGCCTTTGGCTTGCGCTGTTATCTGCTGGACGCTTTGAGGATCCAGAGGTATAGCCCCTGTAGCTGACTGTGAAAGTACGTCGTTAAGATTATTTTCAAATATAGACATACCGTACATCAAGAAGCCGGCGCCTAGAATTGATATAATGCCAAGAATCATGAAAATAACATTAACAGCCCTGTTCATTTACACACCCAGTGGATAGTTGAGTCCTGTTCCAATTGTTAGCAATGTAATGCCATAAATTGCGACCATCATAGAGATAATAAGAATCGATACAGAAACGAAAGAAACAATCATGTCTGTTCTGAACAAATCTTTTATGGCTCTGTACAGGGTTGCAACGCTTAGAGCTGTTGTAATAGACAGTATAAGCAATGCCAACATTGGACCAACCATTGGTACGAAAAGTACCAGTGAGCATACAACAAGACCAAGAGAAATTCCAGTCAAGCTGTAGGCCATTACAGCCAGACCATCCATATATTTGCCATTACCCCCAAGGGTGTTTACGATGATTTGCAGTGTGTAGGCAAAAAACACTGAAAGAATGAATGAGAGCAGGAAGCCTGTTGAAGCAGCAATCAGTGCTATATTGGCAAATGTCGCAGATACGCTGGAGAACCTGACTAAGAAAAGTCCAAATGCCACGGCAATCAGAAGCGAGTTTACAAGCAGCAGCTTGATGGTGTGCTGTCCGCCTTTCTTCTTTGCGCTGGCAATAGCTTTTGCTGGTGACTTTACTATCTCAAGAAGCATAAAATCTTCTTGTCCGCATCGCATATAAAGGTTTCTTCCAGTCTTATACAGAGTGCATATGATAGATGAGATAAAAGAAAAGCGGAAAGAAAAATGGTTTGAGGTTATTTTCATGATAGAGGCACTTGGCATTGAAAGAGATGTAGTACAAAGCGCCCTTGAAATCCACATAAAGAAGCTTGAGAGCATAAAGAACGTGCTGGTTTTTGAAAAGAAATTCGGCTCCATTGAAAAAGTCGAAAACCCC
>CAYJVV010000042.1:3191-4600 GCA_964373755.1 uncultured archaeon
AGAAGCTTATTCGCAGGTTGTGGAGGTAAAGCTCTTTGCCAAAGACATGTTCACCCTTGTAAATGTAGTGCTTGTATACGGCCCTTCAGCCATTGAAATCCTAGGACCTGATAAAAAGGAGATACCACTGGAAGAGATACAGAATCTGACAAACCTTCTTGCAGGCGTTGTTCATCAGTTTGCAGCAGCCGGGGTAGGCGGAATAGTGATATCCCCAGAAAGAAAGTAGCAGATTCGAGCATTTAAATTCTAGGCGCAGATTATACTTATGATAAAGCTGCTGTTTGCCCTTCTTCTTCTGCCTTCACTGACTTTTGCCGGTCTTACAGAGTGGTCAACAGACATATCACTAAACGACGACCGGAACGCTGACTGGATAGTGGTATTTCGCTACAATGAAAGCGTAACCAAGAGCGACTATTTCGTTCTCTCTAGAATCCAAAACGTTCAAGTGCTTGCAGATGATGCGCCTGTCCAGTGTTCTCTATTGGAGGATGTTGGAACATCAATCCTATGCAACAACATCAAGGCATCTAAAGTAACGTACAAATTCAGGTCTATTGGTGCAGCAAGACAAATTAGAAACCTGCTTATTTTTAGCCAGAAATTCTCTCTTACGCAACTGACAGATAAATTCTCCGTTGTTGTACGGCTTCCGTTGGGCACAGCATTAGTCGAAAAGGCACGGCTTGAAGGCACAGGCATTTCAAGATTTGAGCCTTCTTGGGGCAGAGAAGGCACCGACGGCAGACGTATATCTGTCGAATGGGTGGCAACAGAACCGAAACTGGGCGAAACATACGATATATCAGTGGTTTACGAGCAAGTAAGCATAGGTGAGATACCAGTTGTTCCTGTCCTACTTACACTACTGGCAATCCTTGCTGTTGCATATTTCATGTTTTTGAGAAGGCCTAATATGAAGGACGTTCTTCCAATCCTTAATGAGCAAGAAAGAAAAGTGATGGAGATCCTGCTGAAAGAAAACAAGGAAGTTGATCTGCGGAAATTAATAAAGGATCTTGATTTCAGCAAGCCCAAAGTATCCAGAATAATCAAAGACCTGTCTGATCGGGGGCTTGTGGAAAAAACGCGCAAAGGAAGAACAAACATCATAAGGATAAAAAAGATCAAAAAAAATGAAGAAAATAAGGAAAAACAGTAAAAATAGCATATGGTAAAAATATACTTTAGATAGATCATTTTACTGTCTAATAAGGTTAAATAGAGACTTTTAAACAATTAGATTGAATTTATTGGCTGTGTAAATCTTAAAATATATCAAGCATACAGCACCATTAGACTGTTGAAACTATTTCAAGTCAGTCTTATATATATAGCACTGCCAATTAGATAGAACATAAAGATGGGTAGATGCACCTCTCTAGAAGCTTTTCTTTTGGAAAGAG
>CAYJVV010000042.1:4610-8268 GCA_964373755.1 uncultured archaeon
CTGGAGAAACGTAATTTATCTATTTTATGCTCAAACCGAATCTCGGTTTGATCCGGACAAACCAAGACGCAGCAAGCTTTCCGGCTTGCTGTTGTAAAATTATAAATGGAGGAAAACGAAATGCAATGGAAAAAAATAGTAGCTGCAGGCTCGTTGAGCTTCCTTATGGCAGGCTCGACAATAGCTTTAGCGCAGCTTGAGAATTATCCAGCGCCATTCGTTACATCCGACGGCGCAGACGTACTTGTTGTGGTCGGCGCAGCAGCGGCTCCTAGCGATGTCGTTGGTGCGGTTGATATAGCAGCACGTCTCGGTGGAGAGGTTACGACAGATGTACCAGTACCTGGTTCAGTTGGAATAGCAACCGTATCAGGCGAAGGTAAGTCAGTACACACGGCGAACGAGAAGGTCTACTTAGACAACAACCTGAAGAAGACTGGTCTAAGGACATCCATGTCAGACACAGATCTCCCGACTTTGCTTAAGTCAGGAACTGTATCAGACAGCGATGCAGGAACAACATACGACTTCGACCAGTTCATCGACTTCTCAGACGACTTCAACCTGACTTTCAACAAAATTTCTGGAGACCTTCCAGATCCGACTTACTTCTTCGGCGAACTGGGCACATCAGCTACCACAACGTCTTTCTTTGTGAGAAGCAGAACTGTGTTCAACGACGAAGTAAACGGTACAACGGTAGTCGGTGAGAAGATAAATCTCTTCGGAAACAAGTACACATTCGCCTCTGGTACATCAGCAGTAGCAGCAACACCAGTTGTTGAACTGTTTGGCGGCTCGGATACAAGAACGATGGCAGAAGGAGAAACAGTAGAAATAGCAATAGACAACCTAGCGTACAGCGTAAAACTTCTTGTGGTATCAACGTCTACCACTGTAGGAGTACAGGTCGGAACGGACTCCAAGTCAATCGACAAGGGCAAATCAGCAACTGTCGGCGGGCTTGAGGTATTCGTAGACGACGTGTTCTTCACAAGCAAGGAAGGAACAGTCAGCTCTGCTTCGCTTCTTTTAGGAGCAAGAAGGCTGATTATAAAAAACGCAACGCAAGTTAAGACAAAGACAGGCGGCGAATCAGAAACGACAATCGACGGAACACTCGGAGTGGTTACAGTATCCGGTGGTAAGCTGACAGGTGTCGATATCTACTACGTAGGTCAGGATTCAAGAAAGGACTTCCTGAAGGTTGGCGGAATGTTCAACGACCCCGTATGGAAGAGCTTCAATCTTGCATTCTCATCGCTATCAGTGGATGCAAAGAGCGATGCCAGAGACAACCTGGCACTGACACCATCAGGCACAAAAGACCTAAACCTCGTGTTCAGAAATGACAGAGGCGACCAAGGAACTGTTAAATGGGGGCACATAAACGGCTCGACACAGACAACAGTCTTCCTACAGGACGACAATGCAGACAGGATCGTTGTTGTGGAAGGCCAGCCGGTTCAGAGAAACCACTACTTTGTTGTCGACTCAGGCGATTTCTCAAGGATCTTTGAGCTAACGTCACTGTCCTCACTGGGGACAGCAGATGCAAAGGCAGAGATCAGGGATGTCATGTCTGGGAAGTCAGTTGAAGTGAAGTTCATTGAAGTCGGTAACACAAGAGTGACAAAGGTCATAGACGGCCAGCAGTACTTCTTCCAGTTACTGGTCAACAACACAGACAACCCGAACTTGATCGTAACATGGGGAGACGGTGCAGCTTACAACAACACAGGCAACTTCCTGTCAGTGTTCCCGAGACTAAAGACAAAGAACGGTGGATTTGTTTCGTTCGGAGAAGCAGTAACACTGGGGCCATCTATATCCCAAAGAAACTTTGCGAACGGCACAAAGATACAGCTTCCTACAGGAGCGATAACCCTGTCATGGAACGACACAACAAAAGCCAGCACAGGCAATGGCCTGACAATAACAGCAGCAACAACCGAGAGGGGCGACGCATCCGCGCTGAACGGCACAATCGGAATAATCGGTGAAGATACAGCAAGATTCTTCCGTCTGGGCAAGACAGCAAACGGCTGGGGACAATACCGCATCCTCAACACAGAGGTTGACGAAATAACAATAGCCATGGCGAGAAGCGCTTCAGTCGCAGACGGTAACGCAACGGTCTTGCTTGTAGAAGAGCAGGATGACAACAGTGACATCAACACTGTGCTGTTCACCGGCGTTACAGAGACAAGAAGCGGCAACGAGGAAACATCAGTAATCAACCCGCCTACGTTCTCGTACAGGGAACAGAAAGGCGATACGGGTTACGCAGGCGCCACATCCGATGCAAACAGCGACTTGGTGCAATTCGCTGATTTCTGGGGCACATATGTCGAGGTCAACACAAAAGACCAGAACAGGGCTTGGGCATGGTATCCGGATGATCAGGTGTACGCCAATGTGTTTGTACTAGCAAAGGACGCAACTGTCTCTACAAGCACCGGCGCAACAGGCGGTACAATAAGGTCTGCAACTCCAATAAAGACAGCACTGGGTAAACTCGACAGCGAAGTGACCTCAGCTGACAAGAGCACAAAGAACCTCGTACTAGTTGGAGGTCCAGCAGTCAACAGCCTTGTAAGAGATCTTGCAACAGCTGGAAAGACTAGGGACGTACAATGGTACAGAGACCAGGGTGCAGGAACAGCATTGCTCGATTATGTAGCAAGCGCCTTCACAACTGGAAAAGCAGCCCTTGTAATAGCAGGACATTCTGCTGCAGATTCAAGAGTAGCCGCAGGCTGGATGCAAGACTTCGGTGCGCACTCAGGCGACCTAACAGGTGCAAGAGTAGTACTGAAGAACGGAGTAAAGACAACAGCCGCAGTGTAAAAGAAAACAATTTTTTCTTTTTTTTCTTTTTCTCTTTTTAATTTTCCTTAACAGTCTGCATGAAGCTATAGGATTAGAAATAGTTAATTTGATTTATTCTGAAAGTTAAGGAATAGGACAAGAAATTACATTTGAAATCTTGCATTCCACTGTTTTTGCTAAGAAAGCCTTGCTTTCTTGCATGCTGCTACTTCTTGCTATCATTTTAGAATGACTCGACCACAAAGACTATGAAAGACGATTCAATTACTAATTGCACCCCATATATAACCATCCTTATATTCGTAATTGTTCCGTACTGTTCACATGTTCAACCCAAAGAGATACGCGTTGTTAATTATACATCCTCATTTTCTAGTGTTTTTTTACATCTTTTACAAAAAAATCCATAGTTATAGAAAGCCAGATCATAAAAACTATGATGCGGTCATGGTGCGGCCACTTTCTTCACCATAAGGTTGCAAAATTACATGCACATTACGCTTAAATATCACGCAGAACAAAAGTATCTGCAATGATAAGGGGAAAGAATGTGGTTGAGGAAAAGATCATTGACATTCTCAGCAAGGATCTGATGTCTACTTCTCAGGTTGCAAAAAAACTTAACATGCGCAGGGAGGTAGCTATCGGCTATCTGGAAGCGCTCATGAACCAGGGAAAGCTCGAGAAAACCCGCGTCGGGCGCTCTATTATCTACAGGACAATCAAGCAGGCAAATGAATAGAACCCGGAATGTTAAAGCATGAAAGGAAACCTCAAGGGCATGAAAGGACTGAAAGGTCTCATACAGGCAGGACTATAATTCGCA
>CAYJVV010000043.1:0-8177 GCA_964373755.1 uncultured archaeon
TCAGTTCAGCAAGTTGCTCTTTTAGATTTTCTGTCATCTCTTGATACATATGTTTGAAAATATCATCTACTTCCTGCTTCGGCATGCTTTCAGCTTTTTTTACCGCTTCATTTATCTGTTCTTCAAATTTCAATCGCACACGCTTATCATAATATTGATTCCATAATGCTCGAGATTCCATATACTTTCGCAATCTTTCTATCGGATCTTTTTTTCGCCATTCGTTTATCTCTTCATCTGTCCTGTACCTTTTAGCATCGTCAGCTGTTGTATGGTCAGCTATTCTGTACGTTATGCATTCAATTAGCGTAGGGCCTAAGCCAGAGCGCGCTTTTTCCAATGCCTGTTTCGTGGCTTTGTAAACAGCAAATACATCATTGCCATCAACCTGAATTCCTTCAAAGCCGTAAGCCATTGCCTTTTGCGCAAGGGTTTCAGCCGCTGTTTGCTTTTTGCGTGGCACAGAAATAGCATACTGATTGTTCTGTACAATTACAACAACAGGCGCCTTGAATACGCCGGCAAAATTGAGAGCTTCATGGAAATCTGCCTTTGATGTACCGCCGTCGCCTGTACACACAACTACAGCAATCTTGTGTCCTAATATTTTTGCAGCCATTGCAACGCCTACGGCATGTCCTATCTGAGTGCTTACAGGTATCGCCAAAGAAAAATTATTCTGTCCTTCAGGAATATGCATACCCCTGCTGTCTCCGGACCAGTAAAGCACAAGATTTTCAAGAGGCATACCACGAAGTATGTAAGATGAAACGTCTCTGTACATGGGAAAGAACCAGTCGCTTGGCTGCATTGCATATGCGAAGCCTGTTTGCGTTGCTTCCTGTCCAACACCAGGTGCATAAGTACCTATTCGCCCTTCCCGTTGGAGCTTTAGCATGGTTTCGTCAAACATCCTGCCGAGCATCATTGCTTCATACATCTTTTGTATATTTTCATTGCTCAGCTGCGGCATCAGCTTTTCGTCTATTTTTCCATTAGCATCAAGGATCTGCATGTAAGACACGGAGAAATTCTTCACCACTTTGAGCATGAATAGAATATGTTTCAAGCACTAAATATAGTTTTTGCAATGGCTGAGAAGTCAGTTGATATGCCGAAAGAAACTCAAAGATATTTGTCAAATTCTTTTCGCGATATTTTCAAATCTTTCTTGCTTTTCAGGTAAAGAGAAATAGCTTCCTTTGTTCTTTTCATAAGTTCCTCCAGATTTCTAGCTTGGGTATGACAACCCGGAAGTTCCACTACTTCAGAAATCAAATATCCGTCTTCGCCTTCTTCCATGATTACAGTGAATTCTCTGGGCATACGAATCACTATAACACTAACATAAAAGAGAATATAAAGATTAAGCATTATTAAGCAAAACTTTATTTACCGCCTTGACAATTATCAATCATGCCAGAAAGCGATCTGCTCGAATTCTACGGCACGGAGTGCCCGCACTGCGTAAAGATGGAACCGCTCATTGAAAGATTAGAGCAAGAAACAGGCCTGAAACTCCAGCGCTTTGAAGTTTGGCACAATGAGGCAAATGCAAAATTGCTTGAACAGTTTGACAAAGGCTTCTGCGGCGGGGTGCCCTTCTTCTACAACAAGAAGACTGGGAAATGGATCTGCGGTTCTACTAGCTATGACAAGTTTAAGGCATGGGCCATGGGGAAATAAGACTTCTTTTCTTAATCGATTAAAAATATTTATAAATATGTATACATCTATGTATACGGTGATAGTATGCAGACTACAATTCGTGTGGATGAAAAGGTTGCAAAAAAACTAGAAGAGGTTAAAAACAAAGAGAAACTAAAATCTTACAACGAAGTCATAAAGAGGCTGCTGGAAAGAAGGGAATTAAGCATGTTCGGCTCTGATAAAGAACTAAAGAAATGGAAGGAGCAAGTAGACCGTGCCAAATTCAAATAGCTCAAACAAAATAGTTATAGATACTTATGCATGGATAGAATATTTCAAAGGCTCTGATGAGGGCATTAAAGCAAAAAAATTCATCGAAGGCGAATTTGAACTTTTCACACCGTCTATAGTTATAGCTGAATTGAGCGACAAATACAGAAGAGAAAACCTTTCTGATAAATGGGTTACGAGAGTACAATTTATCAAGCTATGTACAAAAATACTAGATTTAGATGCAGATATTTCAGATAAAGCAGGAGAACTAAAGCAGAATCTAAAGAAAAATTATAAGGATGTAGGTCTTGCTGATGCAATTGTACTGGCTCATTCTTTGGATATTGATGCATGCATAATTACTGGGAACAAACATTTGAAGGATCTTAAGAAAGCTATTGATATTACAGAATAACTGTAGTCATCGGGGTTAACGATAACCATGAATCTCTCCGACTTGAACCATTTCCTGCGACCTAACGTATCAATATTTGTCTTAGCCATTTATCTTATTGCGTTCCTTGCCATTGATGCGACATTCTCCTTTTCCTATCTTCTGCTAATACCTATCTTTGTCATGATTTGTTCTGCAAGCGTCGCATTTAATCACTATTGCGATTACGAAAGCGACAGAAAGAGCAAACAAATATATAGATTTCCAGTTGCAAGCGGTAAAATTTCCAAGGAAACTGCATTGATGGTAAGTATAATTCTGATGATCATACCTCTAGCTGTTGCTTACACTTTTTTACCTATAACTGTTTTCTATCTTGTTTTATTTTCTGATTTCATGATAATTTCTTATTCAGCAAAACCACTGCGCATCAAAGAAAGGCCCTATCTGGAAACTATATGGAACGGATTGGGCTACGGTACCCTGCCATTTTATATTGTCGCTTTTGCTGCAGGAAAGGAAATATCATTGAACATGCACGTCTTAGGCATAATTCCGTTTCTTGTTGCATCAAGCGGCCACATATTGCTGCAGGTAAGGGATATTGATGATGACAAGAAAGGAAAGGTAAGGACCACATCGACGCATCTCGGTATGCAAAAAATGGTCTATCTTTCCAAATTTTTTGTTTTAATTGCAGGATTGATAATAGTTTATCTTGCTCTGATTGGATTCCTGAATTATTTTGCGTGGCTTTCATTGGCAACTGGAGCGGTAATTTATTTCGAATACAGAAAGATGAAAAAGGTGGAGAAAAGCTATTCAAGACTTATGCTTGCTTATGCAATTGCCGGAATTTTTTTCTTCCTATCGCTGGTTTAATCTTTTCTAAGGAAAAGTAAATTAGGTGATAAGTATGGACAAAGTAGTTCATTTTGAATTACTGTTTGGTAGAAAATTAAAGTTTCTAGACTCATTTCAATTTTTGTACTATTTTTCCAGTTTTGTACCAAAACCACTATTATAAGCTCGATTCTATACTTAGGTAGTGGTTTAGATGAACTGTATTGCGTGCAAAAAAGAAGCAACTTTTCTGTCAAGTCTAAGCGGCATTACAATAGCACTTTGCAGACTGCATTTGTCTGCAGCTAACAAACGCGCAGATTAGTTGCTTTAATGTTGAAGGTGTGGAAATCTGCAAAAAGCTTAGGCTTTTTGAGATGCCAAACACCAGGGGTGGTTTGAGCATGAGAAATTATTTTAAGAAGCATTATTGCGGCGATGGTTTCAAGGGAAAGATTGTGAAAACGCACAGTGTGATCTTCTGCAATCTCTGCGGTTATCAATTCAGGAAATAGGCAATAGGGGTCAATAAGATGAAAATCGTCTTTGAGATGGACACAAACGATACCATAGACGAACTGGAAATAAATGAGAAATTGGAACAGCTCAAGAAGATAGAAAGGATCCTTGAGGATAAAAACAGGGAATTGGCGTTTGAAAAAGGGAACAGGTGGCTTGAATCGCGCCAGAAGTCTTTTTAATCTTTCTCGGGAAGTTCTATTGGAGGCATAGCAATAGATGAAGCAGAAGGAACCTAAGACGTCTTCTTACTATCTGGTAGCTTGTATTTATGCGTTCTTCATAGTAGCACTTGTGTTTTATATAGTCATCTTGCAGCAATTCGGCTTCCACGGACTGGAGTTCCAGATAGGCGGCAAGGACAATATTATCACAACCTTAGATCTGTTGATACTTGGAACAACAGTTGTATCCTTTGCTATGTTAGGAATTTCTCTACTTGCTTTCAAACGGAAGAAAGACATAAGGATATTCATAATATCCCTCGCATTCTCCTTCTTTGCGATAAAGGAATTCCTTTTTGTCATTGATAACTTCTTTCCCAAGGAAACGATTTTCATTGGCCACGCGGAAAGGGGACTGGAATTCCTAATACTGCTTTCATTCATGATGCTAATGTATATATACCGCAGGTGATTGATGATTGTATCAGATTTCCTTGAACTTGACGTCAGAAGAAAGATTTATGACTGCGTGAAAGGCTCGCCTGGCATACATTTCAGAGAAGTCCAGAGACGGGTAGGCATTGCTACAGGCTCTGCAGACTACCATCTGCATTTTCTTGTCAAGCAAGGTTTGCTAAGGGCGGAGAGAACTGGCCGCTTCTTGCGCTACTATGTCACGGATACGACTTATGAACAAAGCGAAAAAGAATTGCTCGACATATTGCGCCACAAGCCTTTCAGACATGTAATGATATACCTTATGGAAAAGAATAAGACCAATGCGCTGAAGATTGCAGAAGACCTCGGCTACTCACCATCAAGCCTGTCATGGAGCCTGAAGTATCTTACGGAAAAAGGAATAGTGAAACATAACAAGAAAGGGCGTTTCCGCTTCTATTCGATAAAAAACAATGAATGCAGGAAAATGATAATAAAATGCCTGCTTGCGCACAAGCAGAGCTTCCTAGACAAGCTTGTCGACAACTTTATCGCTGCGTGGGCAGAGGAATAAATTGGGAAAAAATAAAAGAAAAATAGATTAGCAGTATTCACATACGTTTTTCTTACCGCTATGTTTGTGCTTTTTCTTGACGGGCATTAAAAATTCACCTCATGAAAATTCTTAGTTTGCTTTTGTTGCTGCTTAATATATATAGATTCTGCTTTTCATTTGCAAAAGCTATAACTTCCTTCCAGTGATTTCACCTTTCTGAAGAATACTTTGCATTACAGCAAGCCTTTTTATATGAAGTTGTTAAAAGGCTACAATATGTTGTGCTTCACATGTATGCAACCACAACATAAATGAATTGGCCTAGGGTTTCTCATGAAATGCGCTTTCTGTGGATACAAGGAAACAAAAGTAACGGACAAAAGAGACAGCGAGGAGACAACTCGCCGAAGAAGGCAGTGCCTTTCTTGTACCAAACGCTTCACGACATACGAAAGGCCAGAAGTCAACGTCATAATTATAAAGAAGGACGGCAGAAGGGAAAGATTCGATAGGCAGAAGCTGCTGAGTGGTGTGCTGAAAGCCTGTGAAAAGAGGCCTGTCAGCCAAGAAACAATCGAAAAAACAATAAATGATATAGAAGCAGAGCTGCGAAGCTATGGCAATGAAATCCAGAGCGGCACCATAGGTGAGATTGTGATGGAGAAGCTGAAAGCCATAGACAAGGTTGCATACATTCGTTTTGCATCAGTTTACAGAGCCTTCGGCGATATATCTGCATTTGAGAAAGAAGTTAAGATGCTGAAAAGTATCAGCTGAAATGTTAATATTCCTGCATTAATACATGGGAAACTAAAAGGTTGATAAAAATATGAGGGGTGGAGGATATGAAGATAAAACAAATGATGAAAAGAGATGGAAAATTGGCTGAGTTCAACAAAGGTAAGATAACTAATGCTATCTTTAGCGCTGCACAATCTGTTGGAGGCAAAGACAGAAAAATTGCAGAAGAATTAGCTGGAAAGGTTGTCAAAGTTCTTGAGAACAGGGCATCAAAGCAGCGCAATTATATTCCCACTGTCGAGGAAGTCCAGGACGTCGTTGAAAAGGTTCTTATTGACGGCGGTCATGCCTTGACAGCAAAGCACTACATAATTTACAGGCAAGAAAGATCAAAGATACGTGACCAAGCAAAAAGGATACTCGGCGGTCGCTTTACCAGAATGTATAAGCACCTGAGCCTGAATTCCCTTCGCGTTCTTGCCGGCAGGTATCTCATACAGGACAATGAAGGCAATGTTCTTGAATCGCCTGAAGAAATGTTCGAGCGCGTAGCTAGAGCTTTAGCCAATGTGGAGAAGAAATATGGGGCCAATCAGAAAAAGGTTTCAAAACTGCAGGAAGAGTTTAAGGATATTCTAATAAATCTCGAATTTCTGCCAGCGGGAAGAACACTTACAAACGCAGGGGCGCCGACAAGATTGGTTTCTAACTGCATCGTACTGCACATGGAAGATAGTATGGATGGAATCTTTGAAACGCTTAAGGAAGCCTGTCTGCTTCAGCAGGCAGGATCTGGTTTGGGATTCCCATTTCACTTACTGAGACCGGCGGGCAAGCGTGCCGTACGCTCGCGTGGAGTAGCCTCAGGACCTGTTTCCTTCTTGCGCGTATATGATGCATCATTCGGCGTGATAAAACAGCAGGGCCGTCATGGCGCAAACATGGCTGTTATGAAGGTCACGCATCCTGATGTGCTTGAATTCATTCACTGCAAGGCGCGTGAAGGTGATATAAGAAATTTTAACATCTCTGTTGCCCTTACTGATAATTTCATGGAAAAAGTCATGAACAATGATCCTTCGCCTTGGATGTGCGAATGGCGCGGAGTTGAAACGAAGCCGCGCAGAGTAATTAGAGACGAATACGGCACCGTGCTTGATATAAAAGAAGAGACTATGACAGCAAAGGAAATAATGGAGGAAATAATAGGCGCTGCATGGAACAATGGCGAGCCCGGAGTGATATTCATAGACAACGTGAACAAGACAAACCCGCTTCCGCAGCTCGGAAGCATAGAGGCTTGTAATCCTTGCGGTGAACAGATGCTACACGACGGAGACGTGTGCAATCTGGGCTCGATAAATCTTGATAAATTTGTCAAAAACAGGGAGATAGACTGGGAAAGACTAAGTCGTGTTACAAGAGCATCTGTAGGGATGCTGGACAATGTTGTGGACCTAACGGACTTTCCTGTTGAGAAGGTGAACAAGACGTTCCGCTCCAACAGGCGTGTCGGCCTTGGCATCATGGGATTCGCCGACATGTTGATACAGCTAGGAATTGGCTACAATACAGAAGAAGGTTTCCAGACAGCAGAGAAGGTGATGAAGTTCATCAACGACACAGCCCACGAGATGTCACAAGAACTTGCAGAAGAGAAAGGGACGTTCTCTAACTGGAAAGGAAGCATATACGGCAGACAGGGCATAAAGATGCGCAACGCGGCACTGACAACCGTCGCCCCGACAGGCTCAATAAGCATGATATGCGACTGTGCAAGTGGCGTAGAGCCTTATTTTGCCCTTGTTTACAGGAAATCAAACATAATGGGTGGGCAATCGCTTTACTACGTGAACCGACATCTCCAGAAAGCTCTGAAAGATCGCGGACTTTATTCAGAAGAATTAATGAAACAAATAGAGGAAGAAGGGAGCATTCAAAATCTTGATCTTCCTGAGGATCTCAAGAGAACATTTGTAATAGCACTTGACATCAAACCTGAAGACCATGTAAAAATGCAAGGCGCATTCCAGAAGAACATAGACAACAGCATCTCGAAGACATGCAATTTCCCTAATGACGCTACGAAAGAAGACGTAAGGGACGCATACATTCAAGGCTGGCAACTTGGCTGCAAGGCATTGACGGTCTACAGAAGCGGCTCAAGGATAAAAGAAATCTTGCACCTGGTAAAAGAAGAAAAGAAAGACGAAGCACTGGCAATACCTATTGAGGCATTGGAACAGAAGATAATGGTGCCGGTTGGCGGGACAATAAACAAACATACAGTCACAGAGTGCCCGAGCTGCACTGGCGCTGTCGAGCACAAGGAAGGCTGTGTTACCTGCATTGAATGCGGGTGGGGCGTTTGCGCGTAAGCGCAGATCTTTTTAATTCTTTTTAAAAATCATGTCACTACTAATAAGTTTAAATAAATAACTGTCAGCAATATAAAAATGTCGAGTAATAATCTTGGTTTTAGATGGGGTGTTACTTTTCTATCTACAAGTACGGCAATTTCTGAGGAAAGTAGAGGAGAACTAGTCTATCATGCAACTGGAATGTTTCTTGCAATAGATAGAGAAAGGGGCGGGACTGG
>CAYJVV010000044.1:0-8136 GCA_964373755.1 uncultured archaeon
CTTTCTGATTTATTTTCAGACAACTTTTCAGTTTTTTTCTTCACATATTTCCATTTATTTAATAAACGATAAGCTTCATTTAATATACCTACTTTTTTCACATGCAATATCTTTTCTATCTGTTTAATGAGTTTTCTTTTTTCGCTAAGATATTTTTCTGCAGCATTACCAGCTACTAAAGTTATTCTTGAGATTCCGTCTTGTATACGTTCTGATGAAACAACAATTATTTTGCCAATTTCTTCTGTATTATCAACATGAGTTCCGCCACATGCTTCGACATCAAAATCTTTTATGTCAACTATACGTAACTGCTTTTCTGGTATGGCTCCGCCCTGATAAATTGTCATACCATACATCTGCTCGGCCTTGATTCGTTCAATAACGCTCTTTTCAACATGCACGTGTTTTCTGACAATTTTATTTGCAAGTTTCTCTATTTTTTCAACCTCTTCCTCTGTAAGAGATTTGTAGTGAGTTATATCTAATGTTGCCTTTTCAACAGTTTTGCTCGCTCCTGCCTGCCAAACATGCTTTCCTAGAATCTTCCGTGCAGCGCCATTTACAACATGTACAGCACTGTGATGATGCATAATTTGTTCTCTTCTCTCCCAGTCGATAACCCCGCGAACTGTATCACCTTCTGAAAAGTTTGGCTGCTCAGCAAAATGCACAATCACGCCGGAAATCTTTTCCACGTTGTAAACTCTTGAATTATTTAATAAACCTGTATCACAATCTTGTCCACCAGTCTTTCCGAAGAAACAAGTTTGATCAAGAATGACGTATCTATTATCTATTATCTTCAAAACTTTTGCAGTGAATTCTTTCCTAAATCTGTCTTCGTAAAACAGAAGTTTTGTAGGAGACAAACCTTCAACACTAACAATTTCCTTTTCTTCAGATTTTTCAGACATGTGTTTATCCGATATCAGTGAATAGAAGTTTGGCGGTAAATCTATTGCAATAGCCTTTTCTTTTGCGATTTCTTCCACGAGTTCCGGAGTTATACCATACGATTCATAAAGCACGATAAGGTTTTCAGTACGTATCTGATCTTTCTGAAGAGTGTTTTCAACAACCTTTCTATTTTTATTTTTAGTTTCTATGAATCTTGATTTTTCAATTTTCAATATCTTTTCCAGTTCCGGCAACGATTGAGAAAATCTTTGATTGAAGTTCTTCAGCTCTTTTGCCTGCAGTCTGCACACCTCAAATAAATCTATATCGAATCCAAATTCCTCTATAAAACCTAGGGCTCTACGCAAAACAACCCTTAAGTTGTAGCCGCCGCCTACGTTGCTTGGAAGCCCACCGTCTGTAACAGCATAAAGCAATGTTTTGCCATGATCTGCTATCGCGCAAATTGCTTCAATCGGCCGCGTAAGTTTTATCAGTTCATCGACATCCATTCCAAGCTTTTGTGCAACATGCCTTTTTGCTGTTTTTATGTCAGTAACTTCGTCAAGATTAAGATTTCCGGCAAGCCGCGCATATTTTTTAAACAGTTTCTTGTCATAGTCGACGAGTTTCTTTAACCTTTTCATTGTCCTTCCGAATACCGCATCAAACAGCGTTGGTGTTGCTTGAGTGAACCAGGTAAATCTTTCAAGGCCAGCTCCCATATCTATGACTTTGTAATCCATCTGCTTGTAATTTTCCGGTGTTCCAACAAATTCCGTGAATACTGCATTACCAAGTTCCAGTCCGCGCACATAATATTCTAAGGAATAACCAAAAGCATTAGGTCCTAGCCACATATCCTCGACAAAATTTATTTCTTCAGGCTTTATTTTGAAAACTTCTGTTAACAACCTAAAGTCTAAATCAATACATATGTCTTTCCAATATCCATTGTTTCCGTTGTAAATAGAATGCTGACCCATCATAACAAAGTTAGTTAGATGCCGGCCGGTCACTCCAACATTCGGAATATCGTTGAAACGCAAACATTGTTGCGGTATAATCAGCGGATTTGCAGGCATTTCGAAAACAGTTTTCCCGCCTACGCTTCTTTGAAAGGCGACAATGCTGGCTATAGTGAAATAAAGCCCTGGAAACCATCTGCATACCACAGGATAAGATGGGATTGAAGAATGGCCATTTTCGACAAAAAACTTTTCTATATCCTTCCAGGTTTGTATGTATGATCTTTTTTTTGTCAATCTTTTTCCAATGAAACCATAAGATTCGCAAGGAGGATTTGGACAAAAGTCTCTTTCTTGAAGAGTCCAGAAATTATTCCCACACTTTTTGCACTGCCTACGCGAAAAGCCCTGCTCTTTGAATAAATTAACCAAATAATACTTTTCGTAATCTTGAGAGAACTTGGCTTTCAGCTGTTCTTTTGGAGTCATTGCCATTCACATTCGCTATATTCTCTATCAATAAAATATGTTAAAGTTGTAGCATTACAGTATTCTTGAACAAGCTTTTCCAGTTCTTCTGTTGCTTGACTAACGTTATCGTCAAAACCTTCTAAAACTATAATAGCATTTTTTGTAGCCTCTGTTAATTTAGTTTTATCCGATTCGCGCCAATTCCATCTTCGGCATAAAACATTCTCAGCATCGTCGCAATAAATAACTTCTCCTGGATACGCCTGTTCTGTATTGGCAGAATTTAGAGGAACAAAACTTTCACCCCCTGTAGCGAATTTCAGATTTATATTTCCTTCTATTTTTTCTAAATCTTCACCACCGGCAGTAATCACATATTTCAATGAGATATAATTGTACAAATCAACAAGTCGATTTATGTGACCTATTCTACGACTTTTCAAAATACTTCTAATCAAAGCTTCAATTAAAGATCTGTAATCACTTGGTTTTGATCCAAAAGATGAATAAATTTGTCTCCATTTAACAATAGTAGGGTTCTGAATATATTCTTCTGTTATCAGATCCTGAATATTTTTTAAAAATTCTGTTATTTCTAAGTTTTCGCTTTTGTTGTCTATATTTTTTGCAATTATAACGCCAATTCTAACATCTGGATATTTTCCAAATAAATCTTTAGAAACAATAAATTTCATAAGTAAACCTAATACTAATTAGGAAAATAGGTTAAAAAATAAAAAATTTTAACCAAATAGGGCTGCCAGGCCTTCTGCAGCAGTTTCGGCTTTCTTTTCCATCTCTTCTTCCGATTGCTCTTCTTTCTTTGGTTGGGCCTCGCCGCTTGCGGCAGCAGCAGGTGCTGCAACAGCAACAGGCATTGCTGCCTTCTCGATTGCGCTCTTTATGTCAACGCCTTCAAGAGCTGCTACCAAGGCTTTGACCTTGGCTTCGTCCGGATTTTCGCCGGCTGCTGCAACAACCTTCTTTATGCCTTCTTCGGTTATAGGCTTACCTGCAGAATGGAGCAAAAGGGAAGCGTATACATAGTTCATTTAGTTACCTCCCAAATATCCTTCCAAGGCTTTAGCTTCTCTCGCCGCCTTTGCAAGAACAGAATCCATAAATTCCTTTTCTGGGAATCCTGTTTCCGTGCTCAGCGATTTCGCTTCTGAAAACGCCTTTTGAAGCATTATTTTTATAGTGAAACTAGTTGGATAATTCGCATTTACTGAAAGATTCACACCTTCTGTGACAGCTTTCCGAAGTTCTGCAATGTAGTTTTCTACATCAATATCAAGTATTTCTTTTCCGTAAAACACCCCAGCTTCGGATGCAATTACAAGTTCAAGTCCTATCTCCATAGGCTCCATTTTTAACAAGCTAAGGACTCCAACTGCGTCCTCGCCGATTTTTTCCCCAGCCTTAACAACGACTTTGTCTTGTGAAATTGCTATCTTTCCGCCCTGCATCGTTGTTTTCAATCCTACTTTTTGCAGCGTTGAGATTGCGGGTCCTGGAGGGATGTTTGTAGCACCCTTCTGTATAGTTATGTCTTTAGGCGCTATATCGTTTACCTTCGCAGCCGCTGGAGATCTGGAACTTTTAATAAGTCTGTAAAGTCTGAATGGGTTTTCTTTTGAAAGTAGCAGTGCGGGCTCGTCCTTAATGTAATCCAAAAGCATTCCAATATCTTTCTTTTTTGAATTCTTTATTACCCTTTCAAGTAGCGATTTTTTGCTCATCTTGATTATAGCTTGTGAGCGAAGCGATTCGCGTATTGATTGTAATTGCCTTCCAGGCAACTTGTGCATGTTAAGCAGAGCTATTACAGGATATTCTTCAATCAACCTTTCAAGCTCTTCTGCCTTTTTCGGTTTTTCCGTTTTCAACATTTTAATCACACATCAAGTTTCACAGGTTTACCCATAGTCATTTTGATACACACATCCTTGACCTGATTCTTTCCCTTGGGCAGATTTTTGTTTACTTCATCGAGTATTCGATCTATATTTTCTTTCAGCTGGTCGTTTGACATATCTTCAGACCCAGCAAGCACTTGTATTGTAGGTGAATCTCTTACACGGATTCTCACAGAATTTTTCAGTTCATCCACCATCATTTGCGGGTTTCTTCCGGGCGGTAAAAGTTTAGGCATCTTTCCTCTCGGTGCGAGATATCTTCCAAGAACTTTTCCTACAAGTGGCATGAGCGGTGCTTCTGCAATAGTAAAATCATACTGTTTGGTAAACTGCTTGAGTTTTTTCTTGTCTTTTTCAAAGGTTTCTATATCAGTCTTTGTTACAGCGCCAGTAATACTATCTGATATGATACCAACAGAAATCTCCTTTCCGCGACCGTGCGGAAGCAATACCTCTTTTGAGAATTTATTCTCAGGTTTTTTCAGATCTATGTTTTTAAGATTTATAATAAGGTCTATACTTTGCGAGAACTTTCTCTGTTTGTTGCTTTCTCTAATAGATTTTAACGCATCATCAATTTTCATGTCCAAACACCCTCCTGACACAGAACGCGTGGCAGTATACGGGCCAGTATAAAGACGCAACAAAGAATATAAACGTTATTTTAGCACGTCAAATCTAGAATCACCCGAAGCTTCTGCAGGGTTAGATATAACTTGTTTGCAACTGGATATCGACACAGTTCTTGCAGGATCAGGCGCTATAAAATATATTCGAGTTAAAAGAAGAGCGACTATATTTGATATTTCCCTTCTTCTATTTCCTGTATAACTATCTTAGGATCCTTGCCATCGACAGTCACGCCGCCTGAAACACATGTGCCTAGAACCTGCTTTACCTTTGCCTTCATTGTGTTTCCTGTAATTGAGCCTTTGCTCTGTGCAATCTTTACAATTGTTTCGAAGGTCAGATCACCTGCAAGGTTTCTTGTCTTATCTTCATTAACAGTTGCTAGCTTTTCTTTTTTCAGTTCTTTCTTCAATAAAGAACTAACAGGTGGCGTTCCAACATTTATTGTGAATTCTTTTGTGCCAGTATCAACTATAATCTTAACAGGCACCTGCATTCCTGCAAACGCCTTTGTCTTATTATTAATTTCTTCCACTATCTTAGCTACGTTAACCTTCAGCGGCGAAAGCGCGGGTCCTATAGGTGGAGCAGGTGTTGCTTTGCCACCATCAACCATCACGTCAATAGTTTCTTTCGGCATGTTAATCACCTATCTTTTCCCAACGTATTCTGGCAATCTCTCTATAAAGAAGCGAGCATGAGCTTGCAATTCTTCTCGTGCAGGCATCAAAGCATCACGAAGATAGCTAAAATCCAATTCTTTTAAATTCTTTTATGTAAGCGAGAATGCTATCTTCATTCAATTCAGTCATCTGATCTCTGAATTTTGCCATTGCTCTTAGTTCCTGCCGTGATTTATTTTCTGACAATTTATTCAACTCTCTTTTTCTCGTATATTCTTACAGCATTGATAGATATTGTAACAGGTATTGGTATAGCAGCCTCGAGGAATTCAACTGTGATTTCGCTTTTTGCTTCGTCACCGCGCACAATTCTACCTTTCTCCCCTTTGAAAGGCCCTCCTGTCACTTCAACAATGTCGCCTACTTCGAGTTTTATCTCTCTTTTTTCTGCAATCAGAAATTTCTCAAGGTCTTTCATGAGGACGCTTTTGTTTATCAGCCCGCGCACATGAGGCACGCTTTTGACGCTTGCTTCTATATCCTCAGCCTCACCTTCAATGAAGATGTAACCACGGAGGTCTTCTGGGTGGAATACAGATTTTATCGGTATGTTCTGCTTCTTAGATCTCGCAGCTACCGCTTCCATTACAACGTTTTCTCTTCCTGTAGTTGTTCGTATAGTCAGTATCATAACCTTCATAACCCGCCGATCAATTGCACTATCAAAAATATAACAAAACCAAGAGCACCTATGATAACCATTCCTAAGCTTGTGATTTTTGCTGATTGTTTGTAATCATCCTTATCGGGCTTGCTGGCAACAAGCAGCACGCGTCTCGCCTGCGTGATGAACCCTTTCAATTTCTCAATCATGAAGAATTTATTTAGAAGAAAAGCTTAAAAGTGCGGCCTGTTAGCACAAGAATCTAATTAGTTATCTAATAATTTGAATCAGTGGATAGCCAATAATAACTCCTGTCACAACACTTTGATACCATATACACAGATTTTCCTTTAAACCAAAACCGAAAGTCTTTCTGTATTCCTGAAATTCTTCATCTCTTTTTGCGAAATCAAGAATACCAACAAAAGGTATCCAATCACATTGTTTTATTGGACTGCGAGAATTGGACATATTATTCAATCAGATAGAAAAGAGCAGTTCCAGTGGTTATACTCTGGTACCAAGCCCATAGATTCCATCTGGATGAACTTGTAAAATCTCCAAACTCATATCCAGTTTGAGAAAGATAGTTTCTAAATTTCTTTCTTCTTATTATCAGGTCAGCAACACCAACAACAGGCACTCAGTCATACCATCTGAATGGAGAATCAGCCATCTTAATCAACAAAATCTATGCCGAATATTCTTTCTATTTCCTTTCTCTTTCCAGTTGCTATTGTTGCAGCAACCTTCTGAGGTGTGTATATACGAGGGGCGGTGATACCAGTGACTATCAGCATCGTCCTTATTGAGTCGCCGAGTTCCTTGACTATCTGTGCCCCCCAAATTATCTTTGCTTCTGGACTTAATCGTGTTGATACAGATTCAACTATCTTTTGACATTCTCGGATTGTTACATCAACACCGCCGGAAACATTGATAAGCGCACCCTTAGCACCGTCTATGTCAACATCCAGCAGAGGATTATTCAATGCGCGTTCTACAGCTTCAGAAGCTCTATTTTCGCTCTCACTGTCCCCCATGCCGATCATTGCTAAGCCGCCATTGCTCATAACAGCGCGTATATCAGCAAAATCTAGGTTGACAAGTCCAGGTCTTGTAACAAGCTCCGTGACGCCTTTTACAGCATTCACAAGTATTTCGTCTGCAACCTTGAATGCAGTAGCCAGCGATACATCAGGAACGATTTCTAGCAATTTGTCATTCGGTATGACTATAAGTGTATCAACAACCTTTTCCATTTTCTCTAGCCCGCCCAGTGCGTTGTTCATTCTTTGTCTACCTTCCATAGTAAATGGCAACGTTACTATGCCAACTGTGAGAGCACCCAACTTCTTGGCTGTATCAGCAACCAAGGGCGCACTTCCTGTTCCTGTGCCGCCACCAAGACCGCAGGTAACGAAAACAAGGTCAGAGCCTTCAAGGACTTTTTTAACATCATTTTTGCTTTCTTTAGCAGCTTCCTCTCCTACGCGAGGATCTGCACCTGCTCCAAGCCCGCCTGTTATCTCTTTACCGATGAGAATCTTCACGTCTGCATCTGTGTAAAGCAGGTCTTGTGCATCTGTGTTTACTGCTATAGTTTCAGCACCAACAATACCAACCTGCATTAATCGAGAAATTGTATTGCCTCCAGCTCCGCCACATCCGATGACACGGATTTCCGCCTTTTTTGATTCCAGGAGCTTCTTTAATTCTTCATCTATAGGAGCTGTACCAATATCTTTGCCTGTTAGAATACCCATCAGACCACTAGATTTATTATATGTTGCAAATATTTATAGGTTTGAAACAATTTATTACAAGAAATAAGATAATAGTAGTATCTATAGTAATAATAATACTAGTGATTTGAAATGAGATTGAAATGCATAAAATGTGATCACGATTGGGAAACTAGGAAAGATAAAATTCCTGTGCTCTGCCCTTATTGCAAAAGA
>CAYJVV010000045.1:0-7787 GCA_964373755.1 uncultured archaeon
GAGCACCTAGAACTAAAGCAATGCCAAGCCATGTCATAGCTTATCATGTATAGAAAGAGGAATAAAAAGATGTTAGTCTCAATAGAGCCGATATGTTACACGAAGTTGCAACAACAAACGATCTGAAACCCGGAGAAGCTAAGGTAGTCAAGATTGGAGAAACTGAAATAGCTTTGTTCAATCTTAACGACACCTTCCATGCAATACAAAACACTTGCCCGCATCGCGGCGGCCCTCTTGCTGAAGGAAGCCTTGATGAAGACGGCGTTGTAATATGCCCATGGCACGGATACTCATTTAGCGTTGTAACAGGCGATCCTTACGGCTTCCCATACGGCATAAAAACATTTCCTGTAAAAGTCGAAAATGGCAAAGTCTTTGTAGAAGTTGAATAAACTTTATCCATTATTGTGTATACGAGCTTCTTTACGATAGGTATTTATTCTCTACTGGAATACTTGCTTTGATTATAGTTGGTGCGAAATTATGAGACTTTATGAGTTCGAATCAAAAGAAATTATAAAAAATTATGGGATAGAAGTGCCAAAAAATTTATTGATCAGGTCTGTAGATGATATTGACAATGTAAGCAGTGAGAATGTTGTCAAAGCCCAGCTGCTTACAGTCGGTAGCAGGGAAAAATTTGGTGCTGTAAAAGTCTGCGATTCTTTTGATGATGTCAAAAAGAATGTAAATGCTCTGCTCCACTCCAGAATCTCTGGTGAGATTGTAAACTCAATTCTTCTCGAAGAGAAGGTAGATATATTGAACGAATATTATATTGGTGTCACGTACGATACAGACTCAAGAATGCCAATAGTTGTTCTTAGCAAATCAGGCGGTATTGATGTCGAGAAATCCGGGAAATTGGTGAAAAGGCAGATAGATCCGATAAATGGAATACAAGACTGGCTTGCGCGGGAGATCGCAAAAGAAGCTGGATTTTCAGCAGCCATTGTGAAAGTTGCAGACATAACCAAGAAACTCTATGCCTGTTTTGTAAAAGAAGATGCAAAACTTGTCGAGATAAATCCGCTTGCAGAAACAAGTGATGGCAGGTTCGTCGCTGTTGATGCATTGGTAGAGCTTGATGATGACGCGAATTTCCGGCATAAAGATAGGAACTTACAACAACGCACATTAGCAAATCGCGCGCCTACAGAAAGAGAATTAGCTGTTAAAAAAATAAATGAAAGCGATTACAGAGGGACTGTGAAATACATGGAACTCGATGGTGACATTGCCTTTCTTGCAGCAGGCGGGGGCGGATCAATAACGTGCATGGATGCATTGATAAATTGTGGAGGTTCTGCATCTAATTATACTGAATACAGCGGCAACCCTTCAAGAGAGAAGGTCTACGAACTGACAAAGCAAATGCTCTCAAAATATGGGCTTAATGGCTTATGGATCGTAGGTGCAATAGCTAATTTTACAAGAGTCGACGAAACAATGCAGGGAATAGTTGATGCGTTGATAGAAGTAAAGCCAAAATATCCTATTGTTGTGCGCAGAAGTGGGCCTTATGAAAAAGTAGGGCTTGAAATATTGCGCGCAGCCGCAAAAGCGCATGGATTAGATATGACTGTTTATGGAAAAGAGATGCCTATGACAAAGACTGCAAGAATTTTGATGGAAAAAGTAAGTGTTTATAGGAAAAAGGTGTTAGCATGAGTATACTAATTGATGAAAAAACCAAAGTGTTAGTGCAAGGAATAACAGGTAATGAGGGCTCACGCGCTGTGAAGCTTATGCAAGAATACGGCACAAAGGTGCTAGCAGGTGTCACGCCGGGAAAAGGCGGACAGCTTGTGGAAGGCGTTCCTGTTTACAATACAGTAAAGGAAGCATTGGAAAACCATCCTGAAATAAATGCAAGCATTGTTTACGTTCCACCCTTTGCCGCAAAAGATGCTGTCTTTGAAGCTATTGCAAACAATGTTAAACTTGTCAACTGTATAACAGAAGGAGTTCCTGTAAGAGACGCTGCTGAAATGGTTTCATTTGCAAAAAAACATGATGCAGTGCTTGTAGGTCCAAGCTCGATAGGCATTCTTTCACCTGGAAAATGTCGTTTAGGAGTCATAGGCGGCTTGAA
Organism: uncultured archaeon; assembly: GCA_964373755.1. GTDB lineage: Archaea > Aenigmatarchaeota > Aenigmatarchaeia > GW2011-AR5 > GW2011-AR5 > JACPDL01. Next base: position 2,099 of record CAYJVV010000045.1, read on the forward strand.
AGATATGGTTGAGGAGATATACAAGCCTGGAGAAATAGGTGTGGTATCAAAAAGCGGCGGTATGACCAACGAAACAGCGTGGGTTGTGCGACAAGCAGGCCTTGGACAGTCAACTGTTGTAGGAATCGGTGGAGACATTATTATCGGTTCAACGTTTGCTGATTTGCTAAAGCTTTTTGAACAGGACAATCAGACGAAAGGCGTTGTAATGTTTGGCGAGCTTGGAGGAACTTATGAAGAGCAGGTTGCAGATTTAATAAAGAATGGTGAATTTACGAAGCCTCTGGCAGCATTTATTGCTGGCAACTTCACTGAACAAATGCCAGAAGGCATGTCTTTTGGCCATGCAGGTGCATTAATCCAGGGTGAGAAAGGCAGACCAAAGCACAAGATGAAACTATTAAAGGAAGCCGGCGCTATTGTTGTAGGAAATCACGACGAGCTTGGAGAAGCAATAAAAAAGGCGATATAATGACAACATCAATTATCAGAGGATTTGGAGAAGGCGAGTGGCTAGTTATGGATGACAGTAATGAGTATTTAGGCAATATATTATTAACAACGCCAAAGGGTTACCTTGCTAAACGTGGTAAGAGATTCCTTGGTGAATACCAATCACTAGACGATGCAGCAGATGCTCTATGCGCTTACAATAGCGGTGAATAAAATGGAAAAATGGAAGACGTCAATAAGCAGGTCAGACGACAAAGAAACAATAGTTAGAGGTTACGAGCTGCTGGATCTCATAGGCAATCTTTCATTCAGCGAAGCAGTCTATTTATTGCTCAAAGGCGAATTGCCAAAGGAAAATGAAGCAAAGATGCTTGATGCCATTCTTGTCGCATGCATTGAGCATGGCATAAACCCGCCTTCTATAACTTCAGCACGTGCATCTGTATCTGTAGGGAATCCTGTAAACGCTGCACTTGCTGCGGGCATGCTCGGATTCGGAGAGTTCCATGGTGGTGCCATAGAGCAATGCGCGAAGATGATGCAAGAGAATGTTAGTAATGATCCTGAAGTTGTAGTTAGAAAATTCAAGGAACAGGGAAAAAGAATTCCTGGTTATGGTCATGCAGTCTACAAGGACGAAGATCCTAGAGCTACAAGGCTTTTCTCACTTGCAGAAGATTATAACATTGCTGAAAAATATGTAGAATTTTCACAAGGAATTAAAGACGCCATTAATTCTGTTCTTGGCAAGAACTTGTGTATAAATATTGATGGCGCTATTGCAGCACTAATAAGTGAAATGGGCTTTGACTGGCGCATAGGCAAAGGATTGTTCGCAATACCTCGTAGCGTAGGAATGCTTGCGCACATCCATGAGGAAATGGTCAGTGAAAAGCCCTACAGGCGCATAACTGATGATCAGATCGAATATACTGGACCTGAAAAAAAGAAGCTGAAGAGATAATTCATTAAATCTATTTCTTAATGCTGTCAACTACCCTACACATTTCTTTTGTATCAAAATCGCTGAACTCATCAAGTGTCTTTTTTTTGTCAGGTTTTCCATCTCTGTTAAAATCAAATATATAGACTTTGTTCTGCGGATCATATGTAATGAAAGGCATTCTTTCATTGTCAATATAGAAATAAGTTCTTGTAAATGCACTTCCATCTCTCATTCTTTCTACATAGATATCTGATTCTATTCTGCCTGTTACACATTGTGAAATAAAAGTTCTTTCTTTTGCTTTTATTTCAGTTATGTAAGCATTTGCCGAGGCAGGTGCAAGAACTAAAGGAAGAAACAAAAGGCCGAACAATCGTTTCATAACTTACCTCATTATTTCTAATATAAATTTTAATGCATTGGAGGCCTGAAATCTAAATATTGATCCTGAACCCCATTTGCAGCTCCGTGTATTCGCGCTTTAGCATGCTCTTCTGGAGCATCTTCTTCTTTCGGTGGCAACTCGAATACTTTATCACGGAAAACAACATATAGTTTAGCATCATTCCAAAACAATGCACGCCAGCCAGGCTTGAGTTCTTTTGAAAGTCTTTGTGTTGTAGAATCGATACTATCAGCTGGCGTATCAACCGTCAAAACTATCAAATATTTAGTATCAGCTTCAGGATGATATTCCTTATGCGCCTTGATTAGTCTAAGGTTCAAATGAGGAAGTGTTTCAGCATTATCCAACGATTCTAAGTCTAAGGCACCTCGATATCTGTCACTCATGATCTCCACCGCCAAATTTATCATTATATTGATTTCTGGCACGTTCCCTATTTCTCAGGGCTCTAAAGCGAGCTGTTTCTTCTGCGATATTTTCCAGCTCACTGTCTCGATAGCTTCGTCTTATTTTTGGAATACCAAGATGTCCTAACCATGTTCTTGCCATTTTTAACACTTTTATTCAAATATTATTTTTCTCACGCCTTCTCTGTCTTTGTTGATGCGCAGATAGGACATTTTTCAGCCTTGTAGAGCCACGAATAGTTGCATTCGCCGCATTTGTATTTCTGGGCAGGCGTCTTTGGCTTGAACTCCTTCTGGCTCGCCTCTTCAAGAAGTTGGATTTCCTCTCTGGTAAGGTAGTTTCTGAATCTCATCATTCGTCACCCATAGCCCTACTCATAGCTCCCGCATAAGTTCTAAGAAGTTTGGCAATATTCGATTTGTGAAACCACATAAGGCTGTCAGTTCCAGTTTCACTTCCAGATTTCTTAAAATAAAGTAATGCATCATCAATGCCGACCAATAATGGATCGTCTTTGTCTGGTTGCTTTGCGTACCAGCGTCTTGCATCTTGAATGGCCGGCGTATAGAGTCCTACAATTTCTGGGTTTACACCATTTTTGAATTGTTCAGCCGCTTCTTCAAAGAATTTTCTCCTTTGGGCTATTAAGTGGGGCATTTTTAATCAATCTCGAATAGTTGGATATGTGTCTAACACTGTGAGCAGGTAAATTCTTGCACCCTCGTTTGAAAATATCATATGACACACTAACCCACTATTTTTCTTCACTGTTAAGTAGTAAGTATAGAAAAGCTTTAAAAGGTTGCGGCTGGCGAGATTGGCAAGAAATAAAACCTTTTGCGTCTTTATGTAATTATGCCAATAACCGAGGCTCAGGTTTATTTTGCATTGAATTTTCTTAAACCAATCACTGCAAAAAGGCTTGTTAGGCAATTAGGCGCTGGAAATAACTATCTTGAGGAAGGTGCAGTTCATGAGTATCTCTTTAAGCTTAGATCTGATCGGATTGCCGAAACTCGTCGTCGATTGTATGGCTTAGGACAACCTGGTTTTATTTTAACCCCGTATGGCGCGGGTTTAATGGAGAAATACAAAAAAGCCTTAGAACCTACCCGTACTGCTGCTTCACAAGCACCGCCCCCGGCTGCTCGCAGAGGGTTCTCGCGTCAATTTGGTAGCCGGTGAATGTGCTCATAACCTCTTCTATCCTTGCGTTGAGTTTGGCATCTGCGTAATTATTGCTTCTCGTCTTTTGGCAGGCGCTAAGAAGAACGTCAATTATGGCGTTGCGCTGCTGAGCTTCAGGCTTCGCCATACACGGGCTCTGAGGGCACAAGTCTGAATTAACGCTGACGCTGATGGCCTTCCAGCATCCTTTGAATTCATCTATAACTACACATTGTTCTGATATTGTAGAACCATAAAGGAACGATATAACCAGAACAACTGCAACTATCACAAGCAAGTAAATTGTTCGCATGAAATAATTTTGGCTGGCTTTTGTTATAAAGGTTCTGGATGATATTTTCGATGTTTTTTCTGGGTACGATGTCTTAAAATATGTTTGTCTCCATATCCCACTAAGTGGGGTTTAGAAATGGATAAAACTCTTTTCGACTTTTTCGTTTCAGTGTTGCGCATCCTGGAGAAAGAGGATTACAACAGCAATTCGCTTGAAAATACCATAGTTTCTCTTATAGATTCTTTCGACTCAACCATGTCGGTAGAACAGAAAAACATAATCCTGAAGGAATTCGTAAAATACGAGATTATGAGAAAAGACAGAGAGAAAGATGAAAAAACAAAGCAAAGAATTGACGAAATGAAATATCGTGAGGTTGTAGATTCAGCTCTTGGGAAGGAAACTGGCGGAAGAGAAGCTTCAGCGTAATCAAATTACTCACAGCTTGTATTCTTTTTAACATACAAATACAACCAGCTGTTGTAAATTGAGAAATGTGAGTTACTGACTAATTTTTAAGAAACATATACCAGCTTATAAAAAAGTATTTAAGGCGTTGTAAAAAGGAGTAAAGCACCGAGTTCTTCACGAACTCGGAGTTACACTCAGTTGATTGGTCTTTTTCTGAAGTAGATGTTGTATAGCAAACCTCTATATTAAGGTTTTCTATTGGGCATCGTATAGATTCGTAAAAATAATGCGCAACAAAGTTTCGCGAAACAAAAATTGGAGGAATGACAATGCAGGATTTAGAAAATTTTCAGGTTGAACAGGCTCATATAGTAGTAATGGGCTGCGGCGGAGGCGGCTGCAATACGGTTAATCGCCTCACAGAAATGGGAATTTCCGGTGCAACTACGGTTGCTGCAAACACAGATGCAAAGCACCTCAATGTGACAAAAGCTGGCAAGAAGATCCTTCTTGGCAGAGAACTCACACGCGGTCTAGGTGCAGGTGGCTATCCAGATGTTGGCAAAAAAGCTGCGGAGGAAAGCAAGAATGACATCAGACAAGTTCTTCAGGGAGTTGATTTGTTGTTTATTACTTGTGGTCTCGGTGGCGGTACAGGTACAGGCTCAGCGCCTGTAGTTGCTTATCTTGCCAAGGAAATGGGGGCCATCGTCATTGCTGCGGTGACATTACCGTTCAAGATAGAAGGCGCAAGGATAATAAAGGCAGAAGAAGGGCTTGCAAAGCTTCGTGAGGTCTGCGATACGGTTATCGTAATAGAAAACCAGAAACTCATAGAACTTGCAGGTAACAAACCATTGAAAGATGCCTTTGGTGTATCTGACAGCCTAATCGCAACCATGATAAAGGGCATAACAGAGACAATATCACAACCGTCCCTTGTAAACCTTGACTACGCAGACGTAAGAACCATAATGAGGTCTGGTGGCGTGGCAACCATAGGCGTTGGTGAAAGTGACTCACAATACCGTGCAAAGGAAGCTGTGCAAAAAGCACTGAACCATCCGTTGCTCGACGTTGATTACTCCGGTGCAACAGGTGCCATGATTCAGATCATTGGCGGCGAAGACATGAAACTGGAAGAAATTAACACCATCGGTGAAGCGGTTTCACAACACATGGATCCAGAAGCACTAGTCATGTGGGGCGCAAGAATAGTGCCTGAATTCGCAGGGAAGGTGCAGGTGATAACCATCATAACTGGTGTCAAGTCACCATACATCCTTGGGAGAACAGCCGCACACAACTATGGAGCTCCAAAGAGCAAGAAAGACGATCTCGGAATAGAGATCATTGTTTAGGAAATTTGGGAGAAAACTCCCTCATTTATTGTCATCACATCATCAATTCCCCTTTTCCGAAAGGAAAGGGTAACATCATCAGACAAAAAAGAAAAGTAGATCCTCTGAATAGGAAAGAGGTTAGAAGGAGATCTGCAAAGAGTGAAGCTCTTCTCTCAGAAACAAAAGGTTTCTGGAGACTCAGGAAAGCCATGCTTTCCTCGAGTTGAGACCTCAGGGAACTTTTAGTTCTCTGCAGGAAA
>CAYJVV010000046.1:0-5105 GCA_964373755.1 uncultured archaeon
TGCTGTATAGATTTTAATAATGCCTTACTCGGTGAGAGCCCCTCTCGGATATAATGTTTAAGCAAAGCCCTGGTAACAAAATAACCCAATCCGTTGCACGCAAGCAAATACCCTAGCGCACCAAATCCGACAATTTTTGCTGTTTCGTATATTTCCATGCTCATTCTAATTTAAGTTAAACCTTTAATTTATTTTTCTTATGTGAGAGATAGATACGATTTGTTAATTACAATATATGTTTTCCAGTACATAGTTTTTCTCATATCTGTCAGTATTTAGATACTGTAATACATTTGTATTGAAATATATATTTAAGAAAGATTTATTGGTCTGAACTCTCACATAAAATTATTTTACAATTTTCTTTTCTTTGGGTTTGAGCTTGGAGAATTTGCGCATAACGGTTTCGAAATCCGTGGCGAGCTCAACGCCATCTTGAGTGAGCTTGACGTATTTGATTCTGCCTTCTTTTTCGAATTCAACAATGCCTAAGTTGCGAAACATGTCAAGTAATTTTACAGTATGCGAATATGTACAATCCGTTTCCTTTGCAAGAATAGACACATACTTAGGTGCATTACCGATTTTTATGCTGAGAAGCAGTTTCACAGGCTTTTTCCTTAGAAAAAGATCTTCCAGCTCGCCTTTCAGTGTCATTTTTATCTGTTAGTTTATGGTTTTCTCGCCTTAAATATCTTAAATATATGTAGTGTAATATATTTCCGGTCAATGCTGTTAAAAACGATTAATCAGTAAGTATATTTTATAATAAATTTATATATCAAAACAGATTCTTTATAATATCTAGTTTTATACAACTTCTTTCTAACCTATTTGTTGCAGCACATTTATGAGTGACTTAAAGCTATTTTTGGCAATAGATTTTCAGTGATGGTTATGGAAATCACACTAAAGCCTGTAAGACGCATATTCAAGCGTGCTGGCGCGAAACGAATAAGTGATCGTGCAATAAAAGAGCTAGCGCAAGCGTCAGAAGAAAGAGCAAAAGCCATTCTCGTCGAAGCAAAAAGGCTCTCAGAACATGCAGGCCGCAGAACTGTAATGAAACAAGACATAAAGATGGCAAAGAAAACCTTAGAGAAGAAATGAAATTAGATAAAGATTGTTAGTCTATTGAGGTGTTCCAGGATAGGGCCCGGGTGTTCCGGGGGAAACTTCTATAGGCGTAGCTGAGTAGAGATTCAGAAGAAATTCTTCCCATTTAGCGTCATCAGAATTAACAATAGCGTCTGCAACAGCTTCGATCTGCACGTCTTGCAGCCTCGGGTCGCTCCTTAGCAGATATTTACCGCCGCAACCACCAAATCCTGTGTATACGTCTTGTTTCTGTCTTAGGAATAGCAGATATGTTTTGCCTGTTTGAAACGACGAGTGGATAGTGGTTGTTAGACAAAAGCCTGTAATGAGGTCGCAGCCACCTGATTGCCTAACTATTATTTCGCTTTTATCGTAATTGCCCTTAATAATCCTAATATCTTTCAATGTCGTATCTGTATACATTTCCCCATCTTTATTAACTACATTTTCTTTTCAGCTGTGCCAACCAGAAATAGTTCATAATTTTGTAACAACTCGCTTAATTTAAGCGCTCTGCAACTAGCAGTGTCAGTTGTACTTTGATTAGTTAAAGGTATAATCACAAATCTCACAACCAGAACAAGAGCAATAACAATTACGACAATGTGTAGCTTTTTCATTTCCATATTCTTATATTTGCTTTGTCCTACATAAAGATGCTGGCTTTATAGGGTCTTCGCCTTTAAACATTTTAACTGCGTAAAATACGCAGTGCGTTTTCATGGACTTGATAAAGAAAATTTCTTCTGAAACAGGATTAAGCGAAGATGAAATATTAAATCGTGTAGAGGAGAAACGAAAGCAATCAAGCCACATTTCTGAGGAAGGCGCAGCATACTTACTGGCAAAGGAACTTGGAATAAGTTTGTTGCGCAAGCAAGAAAGGCTCAATATAGCAAGTATAATTCCCGGTATGCAGAACATTGATATCATCGGCAAAATGACAAGAATAATAAAAAGAGACTTTGAAACTGAGAAAGCTAAGGGACGACTTGCCAATATCTATCTCTCAGATGAAACAGGCACTGCAAGGCTTGTTCTGTGGAACGAAGAGATAGAAAAATTATCTGATTTTTTAGAGGGCGATGTTGTTCATATCAGGGGGTTTGTAAAAGAAGGCCTTTTAGGGCCAGAAATAAGGCTTGGCAGATATGGCTCAATAGCAAAGAGCGACGAGCAAATAACTACAGTCACAACAGGCAGGCGTTATGATAGAAGCTCTATAGCTGAATTAAATGAGAGTGATGCAAATGAAATCAAAGCTTGCCTAATGCATGTTTTTGAATCGAATCCGTTCTATGAAGTGTGCTCACAGTGCAATACAAGGGTAAGGGAAGAAACAAATTACAAATGCGACGAGCATGGGAATGTAGAACCGGCGCATGCACTGGTTGTTTCAGGCATCATAGATGACGGCACGGAAAACATGCGCTTCGTTTCTTTTGGGGAGAATGCAGAGAAAATACTTGGAATGAAAACAGAAGAAGCGCGCAAAGCGTTCATGAAGAAGATGGACAAAGCGGTGATCTTTGAAAAGGTGCAGCTTGGCAGAGAACTTTTGTTCGACGGTGTTGTAAGAAGGAACAAGCTCTACGATCGATTGGAATTTATTGTGAATAACATTAAAAGCGTTGACGTGAAAAAAGAGATTGAACGACTGTTGGTGAAGTAAATGAGGAAAAAAGCTAAAGCAGATCTGAAAGAAGAACTGGAAACAGTAGTTGAAGAAAAGGAAGGCAAAAAAGAGGAGGAAGTAAACGAGTTCTCGATAGAAAACCTGCCAAGGATAGGGCCAAAGGGGTTGCAGAAGCTACAGGAAGCTGGTTATACTGATCTAAGGGACCTTGCCAGAATTTCGCCTAAGGAACTTGCAGACGCCTGCGAGATAACAGAAGCAACTGCTCGGAATTATATACTGAAAGCAGGAGAGAAAACAGGTATAGGAAATTTCAGAACTGCGGAAGAGGCTTCCGAAAGGCAGAAATCAAAGGAAACAATAACAACAGGCAGCAAGATGCTTAATGAGCTGCTTGGCGGCGGGATAAAGACGCAAGAGATAACAGAAGCCTACGGTGCATTTTCTTCAGGAAAATCTCAGCTTGGCTTCCAGCTTGCTGTGAATGTGCAGATGCCTAAGGAGAAGGGCGGACTTAATAGCCATTGCGTTTTCATTGATACAGAAGGCACATTCAATGCTGAAAGAATTTCGCAACTTGCTGAAGCACGCGGCCTGGACACGAAAAAAGTGTTGAGAAATATACTAGTAGCAAGGGCGCTTCACAGCGACCACCAGGTTATGCTTATTGATAAAGTAAAAGAGTTGGTTAAGGAGAAACAAATCAAGCTAATAATCGTAGACTCCTTAACGGCATTATTCCGTACTGATTTTACAGGAAGAGGCGAGCTTGCACCAAGACAACAGAAACTTAACAAGCATATACACGAGTTGCAGATGCTTGCGGAAGATTACAATCTGGCTGTATATGTGACAAATCAGGTTATGTCACGGCCTGATATAATGTTCGGCGACCCGACTACTCACGTTGGTGGTCATATTGTTGGCCACGGCACAGGCGTTCGTATGTATTTGCGAAAAAGCAAGCAAAGCATGCGTATTGCACGCTTAATCGATTCAGCATCTTTACCAGAAGGCGAAGCTGTTTTCAAAGTCACCGAAAAAGGCGTGAGTGACTGAGGTGTTAAAAATAATGTGGGTTGAACTTACTTATTTCTTTATGGAAGAAGGTATAAAAGAAAAATACAGGCAAACAGAATGGAATGTAGGCAGAATATACCAGGAGGGTTGTAGTCTTGGTTTTTCGGAAGAAGATTACGGTTTCTCCGCAACTTTTTACTTGAAGGGGTCAGCAGAAACTATTGCAAATTCAGCTCGATGTATTTACAATCGTCATGGCATAGCTGGCTCTGTAGATGGAGATCAAGATTCATGCACTATAGTTGAGAAATTATGTGCGGAAATAAAATCCAAATTGTATGAAGAAAGAGACAATTTCAGGCCAGCAGATGTAATACTTTAAACAATTTCTTTCTCGCTGATTATCACGAAGTCGCCTACGCTTTTCACAGATGAGAAAGGCACCAAAAGTCGGTTAGCTTCGTCACGCTCTAAGGTCAGATCTGAAACGTGTCTTGTAGGCTCAACGAGTACTAAGCTTAGAAGTTCGCCCGATTCAGAAATGAAATTCATGTCACCAATGACACCAAATTTCCTTCCTGTTTCTTCAGAAACAACTACTTTTCCCATGATATCTTTTCCTCGGCTTTTCATCATTGTATTCACCTTTCTACATTATACGCAGCGCAGGCTTAAATAAGTTAGTTATTTAATTATGGCTTTTCATAACATCATCAATGCTAAGTAAGCACATAAAATGTGACGAATGCAAGAAAACTTCAAGAGAGTTAAGATTTCGTAGTGTTAGATTGGCTGATTTTGAGAAGGGAAAGTTTGTTTTGGCCATGCCAAAAACAAATAAAAATAAGGAACAGTGAAAGCCCCTTCAATAAAAATAAATGTATATAAAGAAACCAGAACCAAAATTAATGATAGAATAGAAAATGAAAATACTCGCCACCCATATATTGACTCGTTATAAAAGTCTATGACTCTGAAAAATTTTTCGCTCTGTTTTACAAGTTTCTTGGAACAATTCAAGCAAATTGGCATGAGGTTTATTTGGTTTTTTAATTTCTGCCAACACGACCAGAAAATACGGAATTTAACTTCTTATGTGAGGGATAAAACTAGGTTTTTGCAAATCGTAGGTTAATGTAGGTTAGCATAACCCACACTACAGAATTTTATGCGCGGACAAGAAGAGATTTTATTTTGGGCGTTAGCGAATAAACAAATGTTTTTTCACTTTGTTGGCGCTCTACATAGCCATCTGCAAGAAGCATTTTCAGAATGTTATTCACGCTTCTAACTGCATGTTGGCGGGATTTGTAAGGTCGGAAGAGCGTCGGGGAGGGAAAGAGGGGGTATG
>CAYJVV010000046.1:5115-6387 GCA_964373755.1 uncultured archaeon
TAATGCAAGCGAGTCAGCTATCTGTCCTGGTGATAAAGATTTTTGAGAAAGTGTCTCTACAATTTCGCGCTGCATGGGTGTGAATGTATCAAGTACTTCTAAAGACACACGCTCTTCTTTTTGCGGTTCAATGTTTGCAATATATTCTTTTTTTATTTCAGTTTCACCTCGTAAAATTGCGTTCGTAATAAGCTCATCACAAACGCGCAGGATTTCGCGAGGAAAACCGCCACTTCGCGCGTGCACAAAATCCAGAAGTTCCATAGAAAATTCATTGGCTGCACCGCCGACATGTTGAATTCTCTTTCTGATCATTTCTTTTGTTTCTTCTTTTGTGAGGGATGCAAGATCGATTTTTGCCACGATCCTTTTCCTGAATGTTTCCAATTTATCCATCAGCTTGTCGTCGAAAACAGGCAGACCTGCGAGAACGAATGAGACATTAGTTACTTGATCACCAAGCACACGAAGCCATTCAAGTGTTTCCACGCTTGCTTCATGAACCTCGTCAATCATGATCACAAGGTACTTTCCTTTCAACTTTTTGTTAAGAAAATCTGGTATCTGGTAGATGTTTTTCAGGCCTTTTTTGAACATGCTTATAGGCCATTTTATCCTGAATTTTTCATTGAAAATCAATGCAAAATCCTCTGGTCTTGTAGGTGGTTTGCCAATATAAAGGGTATCATACGATTTTCCAGTCTTCTTGTCCACCCATTTCAGCAGCGTTGTCTTCCCTGATCCTGTCGGGCCTGAAACAAAGATAAACTTATGCTTTTCTAGCAGCATTAGTAGAAGTCTATCTATTTGCTCCTGATAACCTACAAACAGGTATGGATAGATGTTGAAAGTAAACGGATTTTCCTTCCATTTTTTTGTTTCAAACCACTTTTCAGGGCTTAATTTCTCTATTTTTGGCTGATTTGAATAATTGTTTGTGTTGTTTTTATCCTCTACAGGTACACTGTTATCCATCTCTTCATATAACTTCACAGAGTTTAAATGTTTTGTTATCTTCAACTTCACAGGATGTTCACAGAGATTTACAAACAACCATGTTCAACTTCACGAAAATTGACTTATTTTCTTCGTGAATTCACGTGAACTTCATGAACTTCATGTGAATTCATATGAAGTTCGTGAAGGTTTTGTGAAGGTTTCGTGAATACGTTGTGAAGGTCTTTATGAAGGTAATTATGACTTTTGATTGGAATAGAACATATGATTGTGAGTATTGCTATATTCTCTTACTACATTTTGTGAGGATCAAAA
>CAYJVV010000046.1:6397-6981 GCA_964373755.1 uncultured archaeon
CAAAAATACATGTTCACAGACCTTCATGAAATCTTTATTCATCTTCACGGGATCTTCGTGAAGGTCTCATGAAGTTCATATGAAGGTCTTATAGGTTAAACAGAAACAAGAAACTGGCTACAGCTAACTACAGAAGTCTGTTAAAGTCTCACTAAGACAGTTATTCGCTAGGCTGGTTTATCAGCTTTAGAATTTTAAGAATTTGCTGCACGTTGCGACCTTCAGCCAGCTTCTCGATGACAAAAGACTTCAGACGCACCACACGTAACATCGTTTTACTCTCTCCGGCCAAACTGACGTCTTCAATTAATGGTCTCAAAAGGGTATCAATGTATCTAGTAACAGTATGATGGTCCATTCCCGTTTCTCTGGCAATCCTGCGAATCCACACACCGTCCGGATTGCTATATAAAAACTCTATAATTGCAGCTATTTTCTTCTCATTAAAGCCTCTCTTTCTCCCCATAGCAAATAGATTCCCCAGTTGGGAATATAAAGTTATGTACCGTCAAAATAGTCTAGAAATGCGAAATTTTATGGTTTAACAAGGTTTAAGACCTATCACTCACGTTCTCTTCCAAAAG
>CAYJVV010000047.1:0-6871 GCA_964373755.1 uncultured archaeon
TTGAACCCTTGTACTTTTTTTCAGCTCTTTAATCCGGCGCGTTACCCAGATCCTCTGATATCCAGTCAACTTTAACTTTTCGTAGAGAGTGTCCCCCCTTCCTGATGGCATCAAACACATGAAATGAATGTGCGGAACACCGAGATCTCTTGCGTAAGCGATCATTTCGTCAAGTGCTCGGTGATTGATGCTTGTAATAGTTGTTCCAATCGTCGGATTCATACCTGCGTTCTGCAGATTTTTTAGTCCTTTTACTGCGCTTTTCAAGGAACCTCTGCCTCGCATAGCGTCGTTGATTTCTTCGTTCGGGCCTTCGAGGCTTGCCTGTACACCGACGTAGCTTCCGAGATCAGCAAATGATTGCGCTACTTTCTCATCGACTGTCATGCCGTTCGTACTCACAACGACGTTCATATCTTTTTGCAATATGTACTTGCAGATATCAAAGAAAGAAGGATGCAGCGTTGGCTCTCCACCACCTACAAATATTGCAAATGTTCCTAGAGCGTCCAACTGGTCGACGATGCCGTAAACTTCTTTTTCATTAAGCTCGCCATTATGTCCCGAGTCGTTGAAAGATCCATAGCAATGCACGCAGCGCAATTGGCACCTTGATGTTATCTCAATTCCGACTTCGAGCGGAGATCTCAGGAAACCTTCCTGTATTCTTCTTTCATTGGGGTGGATCATAGCAGATGTTCTATTGTACTTGATTCTTTGCCCGGCAACGTCTGAGCCTTCTTGTACGACTCTGAGCTTTTTTGCGAAATCGATGAATTCCGAGTGTTTTTCTTTGACTTTTTCGATTTCGGCTTTGTCTTGGAATGAATCTATCAGCCGGTAACCGCTTTTGTTTACCTGGACGAAGAAATTGTCTTCTTTTCTAAATAGAATACCTCCGAAGTCTTCTTCCCTGAACCTTGCCGTGTCTGACAATTCAAGCGCCATGCGCTAAATGTCTTTAAAGCATATAAAAATGTTTGCTTGTTCTTAATTCGTTAGTGGTAACTTATCCGTGTACTAGTGAAGAACTACTATCTTGGGACGTTTACACTAAGTAAACTATATAAGAATAGATACCGATCCTAAGAACGATGAAAGCAGTCATGATTCTTTTGATATCGTTGTTTCTCATCTCCTGCTCAAGAGTAGAGCCAAAGGACGCTCAAGAAACTCCATCAGCTCCAAGCGCTTCAATAGATGCTGAAAAAGAAGCTGAATTCAATGAAGTTGCAAATCAGTTTGGCAGCCTTCTAGTTTTGCCTGACACTGCAAGCATGTATGATGTGCTCAAGGATGAGAAGAAATTAATGCTAACAAAAGATGAATTCTCGCGCCGTTATTCAAAGATATACAAGGAATTCGGCTTGGAGTCTGCGCAGGTAAGAACAATAGCCGGCTCTGGGGAAAAACGCGATGTCACATACTATCTTAATTATGATGACGGCAATGTGAGAGCATCAGAGCACTTCGGTTTCAGCCTGGTCGATGGCAGATGGCGCTTTGAGGGGATGAAGGATCTCTTTTACGCGTTCTGCGAGAAAGATCTTGACTGCAATCCGGATGTTCTTACTGAAGTCTGCGACAAGACTTGCGCCAGCACTGGAGATCTTCGGAAACTGGAGAAGGCTTCCTTATGGTGCAGCAACTTTGTTTGTGCCTGTAAATGCTTGCGGCTGAGAGGGGGCGTGGAAGTCTATCCGAACTGGAACCTGCTTGAGAATCCGAACATTGGGGTTGTTACGAAAGAGGTTAGGCCTGATCTTGGCGAAGTTAAAGGCAAACTTTAGTAGAAAGCTATATAAGACACCTTTATTGAAGTTTTATGGGTGCAGTCCAGGGGGTAATGAATGAAAGTAAAATATAAAGCCATTATATTGTAATCGGATTGTATTTATTACTCATACCAATGGTGCAAGGCGCTTGTATCCCTCCACCTCAGGGCATTGTAAGCTGGTGGCCCGGCGACGGGAATACAAACGATCTTGTCGACCACAATCACGGGCTAATCAGCGGAAGCGCATCCTTTACCACAGGTAAGGTTGACCAGGCATTCAGTTTTGATGGTGTAAATGACACAGTCAAGATACCTTTTTCACCAACTATTTTATCTTCCCAGTTTTCGGTAGATGCTTGGGTAAGACCATCCTCGCAGGTTAACGATCCTATTAATCAAGAAGTGATTTTTGGTCAAAGTCATGGCGCGTACCAACTTCTTGTACGGCGTGGCGTAACGGGTCTTAGAGTGGCGTGGCAGTTCATGTCTTCGCCTATGATCTTTCATCAAGTTGTTAGCGCTAACGAGATACCTATCGGCGAATTTACTCATATTGCGGGAACATGGGACGGAACCACGCTGAAACTCTACCTTAACGGTGCGTTGAACGCACAATCGACGCCGGGCCGGACACCAATCAATTCAACCTGCCCACTTAACATTGGCGGCTTTCATGCTTCACCAAACTATCCGGGTTGCATCGGCTACCCTGATCAACAATTCTTCAATGGCACTATTGATGAAGTAGGATTTCACAATGTTGCATTAAATGATTTACAGATTCAAAGCATCTATAACGTAGGCAGCGCTGGTAAGTGCAAACCTAGTTTAGTTATACAAGGCAGTCCGAACCCGGGCAATACAATCACAATTAACATGTCAGACCCTATTCATTTGAATAAACCATATACTCTTGCAACAGCTTTCGGTTCTACACCAGGTTTTAATTTGAATGATGGGAGAAATATCCCATTGAATCCCGATCCATTACTTCTTATATCTTTAACAAATCCATTGCTTATAGGATTGAATAACCCGCAGGGAACATTCAATAACGGACGGGCAATAGCAACGTGGACAATTCCGACTGCTGTCCCTGTTGGGCTTACTGTTTATTTAGCCTTTATAACATTAAACCCCGCATTACCAATGCCGCAAACCGCAGTATCAATATCGCCGGCAATTCCGATGACGATAATTTAACGAAGACTAGTGTTTTTTAGTATTATCGTCCATATGCAAGCCTACGGGAACATCGCTTTGCAGTTGAACGTATAGTTTGTTACTAGCCTCCACATATCGTTTGGTTCGTAGGTTGGATTCGTGTTTATAACGACCGAGTAGATAAGAACGACCATGCACGCGAATATTCCAAGCATCATGAACATGTACCGCTGGTTTGTTCGCTCCGAACGTTTCTTTGTGGTTGCTGATAACACCCATGTTACGATGAAGAAAAAGAATGCTGCCAAGAGAGCAAAAAGATCTGTTTTTGTGCCGCCATAGAAGATTTTGTTTTTCTTCTCTTTTGAGAGTGCATTGAACTTCTCACAGTCTGTACGGGATGCCGGACATTTGACATAACCTTTCGGATCATATAAAACTATCCTGGATATTGACGGATATTCCTGAGGTTGTTTCACAGACCGTTCATCATTGGGTGTTACTCATAAACTATCTGCTTTGCAACATCAAAAAGCTCTTTACATGTTCTCTTCAGATCATTCAGTCTTGTTTCATCTTTGACAGAGACCTGTATGCCATAAGTATAGTCCTCCCTCAGATCGATAATGCTGTTCTCTTTGATATCTTCGATTCTTTCATGCTCAAGGAGCTTAATGAATCTTTCGTCAAGCTTTATCTTGCTCGTTTCATTGAGGTGCCTCATCAGAGAAATGGTGCACGTTTGATTTGCAGATTCATATCCAAACTTGGCTGCGATGGCTAAAAAGCAATGATAGACGCAATAGAAACCGGCAGACATCGACCAATCAGAGAATCCAATCTCTTCAAATTTGGTTATCCCGCTGAGATTATGTTCTGCTTTTTCAAGATGCTTTCTGGCTGCATCAATGTCTGGATTTGTTTTCAATAAACCCCTATGTTTTGGCCTCTTGCCCAGTTTTCTGCATTCTTCAACCTCTTTCTTTGTCTTATTCAAGCACCATTCAACGTGCTTAGAGGCTTGTGACATTTTTCAGCGTCTCCACATATTGTTCCTGCCCATAAAGGACAATTGCATTTTTAACTATATCAATCACGACCTTATCTCTTTTTTTAAGATGTTTTAACAGGTCTTTATGAGTCAGCTTTATGACATGAAGCTTCTTGGGCAAGATTTCTTCTTTCTTCTTGAGAATTTTATTCACATCTTTGATGTCGCGGTTTTCCATGATTATCATCATGTCGATATCATTTGCCTGAGCATAGTTCCTGATGGCAGAACCAAAGATTGTCACTATCCTGTTTTTTTTAAACAACTCCCTGAACTCTTCCTTCCATCTTTTAAAGTTGTTGGCATCATCGGCGAGCAGAAAGGTGATAAGCTCTTTCACATAACTATCATTCAGATTAAGCTGGTAGATTATGGATTTTCCGATTATTTTGCTTGTTACCACATTCTCCTTGAGAAGCCGCTTAAATATTTTCTGGGCTCCAACATGGCTTATCTTGAGGACTTTGCTTATTGAATTGGCGCTGTAGAAATTAGAAAAATCCTTGCATAATACAAGCAGGGTTTCCCGTTCCTTTCTGGTTAAAAGTATCATGGTAATTTATAGTTACTATATAGAAACTATGAATTACTATATAAAGCTTCCGCCGCCGAGTAGCCCAGCAAGAGATTCACCATGTCAGCAGCTGTCGGATCAGAGAGCATTAATCACTGTGGTTGAGGCTACTTAGATTGTATATACGCGGCTTCTGTGTTGGTTACAGGGAGACTTTTGCATACAAGAGAATATTCGATGCTGTACCTCTGAACGTTAGCTTTCTTCCCATTTTGAAAGTTTTATTCGAAAGGTGCTGACTGGCTGAAGGCTTTTTAGACCACCTTACTTAAGCATCTCTTTTAATCTTGGATATATTCTCTTTGTAAATTCTATAACTTTTTCTGCGTACTCTGCATCAAAGGAATTTCCGTAATACAGTATTCCATTCCTGAAATATCTCATCCGGTCTGCAAATTGAACTTCTTGTTCAGTGAACTCGAGTACCCTCAAATAAGAAACCTCTGCTTCATGCGCCCCCTGTCCGCTGGCGTAATAGCCACGTAGATACAATTTAGCCCGCACCAAGTGCATTATAATGTCGTAGCAGTATTCTACATAGTCGTTGGCATTTTCATCCTTGACGCCTAATTTTTCCAGTCTTTCTTTCAGGGAATTCATTTTCCTGTCAGATTCAATAACCAAACTCTTTGATCTCTCTTTGTCTGCCTTTATCCGCTTGACAACTCCAATCTTTACGAACTCATCAAATAACGCCATCATAGTTCAACACTCCCATGCAACACAACGCCATTTAAAATGTTGTTTTTTAGATGTATGTGAACATCCCTCAATAGGTTATAGAAATTGACATTAATTTTTCTATTTAGGATCTTTTCATACTCTTCAAGACGCAACGCTTTATCTTTTCTGCCTATGACTGCAATGTCGATGTCTGATGTGTTTGTATCTTCTCCTCTTGAATAGCTTCCAAATAGAATAACTGTAGCACCTGCAAGTTCTACCTCCAGATAATCAGACAATCCCGAGAGATATATGTTTTTGAGGTTTTCTACCCTCTTAAGGTTTACAGCTTTGCATTCATCCCTGTTAAATGAGACAAAGTTTATAGTCTTTGTTTTTTCAACCTTGATAAGACCGCTGTCTTTTTGTTTCTTTATGGCATTCGCAATAGCAGTAGGAGACACCTTCAGTATCTTTGCTATTTCTCTCTGGCTTAGCTTTTCTCCCGCCCTCAAGCATACTAGTGAAAAAATCTTTGCCTGAAGTGCTGTCCATTCCTGCTTATATATATCCATTTTAGTTTATATGCATAACGTTTAGTTTATATGTGTTTCTATGCGTTTAAACCTTATAAAAATAGCGATTGTGAAGTATATAAGATTTACTATTGAGAGGTGGTTATTATAGCGACTATTTTGTTTCGCTCTTTTACGCAACTCTTTCGATTCTTTTGGAACTTTTTTTATTTTTTCTCCCTCAACTTTATAAATTATACGACATTATACATGGCATGTCTGTTAAAAAAGCCAGAGAGTTGCTTAATTCATATCAGCGAAACCAGATTAAATACAATGAACCGCATATTTCTATTGCCCTACAGCGAAGAGGCATCTCAAAGGCAGAAGTCGAACAATACCTCATGGACTCGATTAACCTTGCCCATGCTTTTAAAGAGTGTGAAAATACAGAAGGGCAAAAATGGGAGCTCTTCTTTACAAGCAAGAAACGGATTATTCAGATACCCGTCCTCTTCAAACCGCAAGTATTATATGTCATAACAGTCATTAAAAGGCTTGAACGCTGGGAGCGCAGGTTAAAACAATGGAAAAAAGCACGACACATCTAAACTACGATGAACAAAATGATATTCTGTATATTTATAAAGATGGATCTGTCAAGGGAAACCTTGTTGTAGGAAACATTATTCTTGATGTGACATCAAAAGGTAACGTGATCGGCATTGAGATCCATAACATAACGCAGATGTTTGAGAATTTTACAAAGGACATTCTTCGTTCGGCGTCATGCGCTCAGCTGACCGTACTTAAAAAGAGAGATACACTCACCATTAGTTTTTCTATAGCTGCCCCCCGGCAACCTCGACAGGAAGCCGCTGTTGTGATTCCGACGTTAACGCCTTCACGCGCAAAAGAACGTTGATGTTACACTTCCATAAACAATGTCGTCATTAACACGAACAATAGCATCGTTTTTTGTCACGTCAGTAGCTGTCGGACCCATACACTCGTCAAACGTCCAATGCGCAATCGGAGCTGCAGAAGCAAAAGACGCCAGCAACAAAAAGACTCTATAGCATAAGACATTAATAACCGTTACTTTTAAGCATTAAATCTTTTTTTCT
>CAYJVV010000048.1:0-6630 GCA_964373755.1 uncultured archaeon
CTGCAGTCAGAAATTGATGGCATTTTCTTTATACATGCTGAAAATCCAAAAGAAACAGTGAAGAAGCTGCTTGAAGTTTGCAGAGAAAATCCTGAAAGATTCGGTTACACGTTCAAATGGATCCCTGTTGACAAATGGTGCTCTTCTGACATCAATGACATGTCAGATGTTATCAAAAAATTAGAAGATAAGATAGGTGATGAGGATAAATGGAAGCTGGACCTGACAAAAAGAAAATATGACAAGCATTCTACAACCGATCTGATTTCCAGCCTAACAGAGGGCATTAACAAGCCAAACGTTGACCTGAAAAACCCTGACAAGATAATTAGGGTTGATATTATTGGAGAAGATGCAGCTATATCTTTACTCCATAAAGACGAGTATCTTGACGTGCAAAAACACAAGAAATAATCAATATTCAGAGCCGAGCCCTTAGACCTCTTTTTTCTTCTATTTGCCTTAGATATTTGTCAAGACCCGTCAAGAATTTCAACTCTAGTTCAACACATTCGACGGCTTGTTCATATTTTCCTTCTACAAACTTTTGCATATAATACACGGTTTCTTGGTGGTCTTTATCTGATTCTGGCTGATCAAATTCTTCAGCTGTTAATTCTGAACGTCGTGCTTCTGCAAGCGTTTTGTTGCATTCAGAAGCAGGAATGTATGACAAATATGTAGAAACTTTCCTTAGGAAATCAATGTCTTTCTGATCTAAAGGTACAGCTGTTTGTCCAAGGCCATTAACACGATTTCTTATGTTAGCTTCTCGTCTTCTGTACAAATTTTGAGCTTTTGCGTAATCTCCCTTGTGTTTTTTAACAGATTCGTAGGAATCCGTTTTACTGTTGTCTATTACTTGTGATGAAACTGGTGTTGCAAAAATAGTAAATGTTGCCAAAGTAATAGGTAAGAAAAGTTTTCTGTAAAAATGCATTTTAACACTAATTAGTAGTATTTATTTAAGCCTTTTAGTGATCTTGAAGTGCATCTTTGCAATCTTGGAAAGACCTTCTTCTCCGTAATTCTCAATTATGTATTTTGCTGCTTCTTTAACATGTGTAGCACCTTTTGGAAGAACATGTCCTATTTCTCTTGACAATGCTCTCAGAGTTTTCAAGAATTCAGCTCGAGCAAGCACAGATGCAGCAGCAACTGCAATATCGCTTTCTGCCCGTATCATCTGCATAATCTTGATTTTCCTGCCTTTTTCCATTAAAACACCATTCAGGATTTTTTCGTCAGCAAACTTGTCAGTAATCACATAGTCAGGCGAAACCTTTGAGAGCATGTTTTCTATTGCCCTCGAATGTGCCCAAGCTAGAATTTTATTGAGATTATCAAATTTTTTATACAATGCATTGTATTTTTCAGGCGAGATTTTTACAATATCGTATTTACAAAATTTCTTTATTGTTGTTGCAAGCTTCAATGTAGTTGAATCAAGAAGCAGCTTCGAATCTTTAACCTTCAGCTCTTTCAGTTTCTTTTCAGTTGTATCATCAACATAGACTGCAGCTGCAACAAGATAGCCAAAATAATCACCTTTACCTGATTCGTCTACACCTATGTGTGACATGCTATGAGTATCAAAAGAACGGTATAAAAAGGTTGGAACAAAATATGAGCAGATAAAATGGTCAGCTATAAATTGGTGAAACAGGCCGTTCCTCTTGGAGGATTTATTATTCTTGCTTCTGCAACCTTGTTTTTCCTCCATCAGCTGGCGAAATATGCCGGTTACATCGCAGGCTCAGCAGAGAACGCATTTAGAAGCCGCTTAATAGCTTCAATGGAAAGGGAGATGAACAGGCACGTTCTTAAAGGAGACGAAAAGGCATGTTCTTGATTGATGTTATTTTGGGCAGGAAAAAGATTTACCGTCTTCGGAAAAGCTATGATCGCACAAGAGAAAAAGCAGACAGGATAAAAGGCAGGGACTTTAGATTACCTGTATTGCGTGTCCTTGATCAAGTCGAACCAACATTGGTACTGCTTGAGGAGCACAAAATTTCTCGTTTTGAGAAGTCACGAATGATAAAATATGTCGAAGCAGGAATAAAGGAAGCGAAGAGAACGATAGACGAGCAGAAGCTGATAAATAAAAGTAAACCCTAACTGATAAGAATAGGCAGCAAAGTTTAGCTAAAAATCTTTATATTAGCCTAGAGCCCTAATACTATTAATGAAATTGTCTATAGGTCGTTGTTCTGTCTGCACCAAGATACGCCTAGTTGACAAATCTTCCGAAAAACAAATTTGCTTCGCTTGCAAGCAGAAAGTGAGAATGAAGCACAAAATTTCCGTGTGATTCGTCAAGCCATTGCCTAAATGTAATTTTTTCCTTAGTCTTTTCCTATATTCCATCATAAAATACCAAGTTCAATGATTCGAAAAGCCTGGAAAGTTTAAGTAAAAATGTGTTTTTTATCCAGTGCAAACAGATAGAAAGCTTTTTAAGTCTTTTCGTTACTTATAAATAGTAACTGGTGATCTTGTGGTCAGAATGCAGAAAGCTATGCAGAAGCTGGGTTTAGCTGGTGCCTTAGTTGGCGCACTGTTTGCATCAGACATGGCTAAACCAACTGAATCAGAAGCTAGAGGCAGAATTAGCGGTTCTTTCTCACTTAGCGCATGTTTTGGAGGATGTTTCCCAGGATTTTATGCTCCTTTTGTTCCTGTAAGATATTTCTATCCTGCTGTTGTATCTGTTCCGCACTATGTTCCCACTTATCCTGCTACTGTCGCTTATCTAATGACTTCACCTGCTTATGCTGCTGGTATTGGTCAACCTGTTAGCGCTTCTGCAACAGCAAGTGTACAAGGACAACCAGCATATCCAACTGAAAAATTAGTAGACCTTGCAAAAGAAGCAGGTAGAGGAGAAGTCTATAAAGCTGAACTTGAAAGGGAAAGAGCACGAGAAGAAGGGAAAGAAGTCGGAGAACTTAAAGCGACTGTTGGTTATCAAGGAAAGCAAATAGAGGATCTCAGACAACAGCTAGCAAGAACACAAGCTCCTCCGCCAGTTTCACAAACTCCTCCGCCTGCAGCGGCTCCGCCTCCAGCAGCGCCGCCAGCTCAACCAGTGCCTACATCACAAGAGCTAAAACCGATGGATAGGCTCAACATATTTGAATCCATTGTTAAATACTGTGGTCCGGGAACAAGACACGGAGAATCTTTCGGAACTATTGGAGAAAAAAAGGTAACTGATAAATTTGATGTTATATCTAGTCCAAGACGCGGTTATTATAATGCAGCCAGAATAAACGGAGATATTTCGCAGGCTGAAAAAGACGTGATAGCTGAAGCAACAAAAGAAGCTGCTGAGAAAAAATACACATTCAATGTAAACTTATTTTCAGTGAAAACTTCCCAGTTTGATGGAAGTCAAGCAGTTGAAAATTGGATTGAGTCAAGCAACTTTTGCAAGAAAGCGCCAGCAAAGCCAAGAGCAATAACATCAAAGTGATTATGGCACGGAACTTGATATGTCAGGAATAATATTTCGCTCCTTTGTCGCGGTTGGATCTCTTGCAATAGGTCTTGGACTGAGCGATATTCCTATAAATAGTAATTTCGAGGCAGCTAAATACTACGTGATGTATGGCATACCTGTTGCAGGCGGTATTTACCTTGCGTGCGGTATCCCAGGCGCGATGGAAAGAGAAAGAAAAAGGCAGAATATGGGACAGTACAGGTAAAAATTTAATCATATTTCTCGACGAAAATTCTTGTTTTTTGAAAGCCTTTCTGTATCATTATTTCTTTCGCGTGGTCAACCATTTTCGGCGGCCCGCAAATGTATGTGTCCTCTTGCTCTTTGCTGCCTGAGAAATCAAAGTTTTCTACAAGCGTTTGAACATAGCCAGGATTTGGTCCTTCGCGAGAAGCAATAGTGAGCATGCTCAGATTTTCAGTTTTTTCCACCAGTTGCTTTAGTTCTTCGGCATAATAATGCTGGTTGCTGTTCCTGTAGCCGTAGAAAAGACGAAGTGGAATGTTTGTCTGATTCAATGCAAGATCTCTTATCATTCCCATGATCGGTGCTATTCCTGTACCTGCTGCTATGAAGTTTATTGCTTGTGTATTTTCTCTAAGTACAAAGCCGCCATAAGGGCCTTTCACCTTTAACTTTCCGCTTAACTGTATGCATTCATTCATGAAATGCGTAAAACTCGGAGGTTCTTTGACAGATACGCAGAGCTCAACGATGTCTTGTATAGGGGACGAGCATATAGAATATGCTCGCCACAACTGCTTGTTCCTGTTTTCGCCGGGCTCATAGCCGTTCATCGTAATCATTACAAACTGCCCTGCCTTGAATGAGAAATATTCAGGCTTCTCCAGCTTTATTATCCTGGCAATTATTTTTCCGTTTTCGAGAAAGTTGTCGATGCCTAAGACTTCCGTCTCAAATTCCCATATCTGCAACACTTTAACCACTTTCAACCATCAGCGCAAAAGGATTAAAAAACAAATCAGAAAACGGTTTCAAGCGATTTGTCCCTGTACTGCCTAATTGTTTTTTTAGCAATTTCGACTTCTTTGTTGTCTTCAAGCTGTCGAATGCGAACTTCTGCAGGAATAGCCTGTGACCATGTTTTGTCAAAAAATAGTTGTATAGCAGAAATGAAATTCTTTGCATTCGAGTATATGCAGAATTTTTCATTCAGTTCTTCTTCTTCAAGCTGTCTTACTATGCACATTCTGTCATCTATTATTCTTACCCTCATTGGCGAATAGTCTATGTGTCTCACATCCGCAATGTCCATTATTTTTTTGACGAATTTCATATTTTTCTTGGTTATAGGGTATATACATCTGAACCTTATGCCTTTTTTTGCAAGCTCTTCATCGGTGTTGAATATACCAAACTTAAAAGCTCTTTCAGGACTACCTTCGATTGAAATATTGCAAATTATTTTCTTTGCACCTAAAGAGAGTTCTTTCGTCACTTCGTAGACCGCTTTCTCACCTTTGACGAATTTTACATCTTCTGCAGGCTTGCCTGTTTCAAGCCATGCAATTCTTTCTTTTGCTGGCAACGAAGAGTTCCATAGAATATTAGTGAAATTTTGGATTAGAGAAACAAAGCTCTTATCCGTGCTGTGGAGAGCTATAGGCCCATCAGGCTGGAAAACAAACACTTCCTTACCATCAATGATAGCAATCTTGGCAGGCGGTATGTTGTCTGTATGTTTTAAGTTTGCAAAACCCATCCATTCTTTTGCTTCAGATTTTGTTCCAGTTTCGATTTTTGTTATTATTCCAACATTCAATTTCTTACCGGAATTTTTGAAGAGAAAATAAACCCTTCTCATCTCAGGCATTTCCATACATAGTGTAATACTCTCATGAGCAGACTGCAGAAGTTCAATAAGCTTTTTGTAAATAATCTTCTTGCTTTTGTACACAGTAAATTCGCCGACTTCGCGCTTGTCATAACGAACATGTTTCAGCTGGTTGACAACCTTCTCTCCTATTTTCTTGAGCTCGTCAACATGTCTCTCGCTAGATTCGAGAAATAGCAGAAAAGCGGAATCAAATGGAACAGACCTGAAACGCATGACTTTTTCTGGGAGGATTTCGGCGAATCCTTTCATGTGCAGGCTCTCGAGGACAGCGTAAATCTTGTTTCTTGGTATTTTGCTTACTCTCGCAATCTCTGATGCCCTACCTTCTTTTATTGAAGTCAATGCAATATAGGCCTTGGATTCATTGTTTGAAAGTCCCAATTTCTCTAGCTCTTCTGTAAGGATCATAAACAAAGTTGTTTGGAAGATCTTTAAAGCCTATTAATCATATAAAATGTTCTCTTTTAAGTAACAAAAACATAAGTTATTCAATTTTCTTAGATGTAATTAAGCTAGAATTGAAATTTTGTAATTTTGTTACTACTATAGGTAACAAGCACCATTTTATATTGTGTCATGAGTTAAATGAGTTAATAATCAGGGGTGTATTCATGTTGAAAATACGTTTCTTGCCACGTTATCTTTTGCAGGCTAAAGAGTGCCCGCGGTGCACATCTCACAGAATATACTCATCTTCAAGCCAATTTATTTGCTTATCTTGTTCGTATATTGTGGCCGGTGATGAATACTGACTTGGGGGAATAGATATGGGAATTCTCAAGCTGAAAAGAGTACCTAAACTGCTTCAACATGCTTCGGCGTGCCCTTCATGCGGGTCATTTAATTTCCATTCTGGGAGGGACCAGTTCTATTGTGTCGAATGCTCGCTTGTAATCCTTGGAGATTACTGATTCAAAAATTGGGGTGGTAGCATGCAAATGGAGTGTTTTGAATGCGGGTCTTTTCATATAGTAAAAGATAACATCTACTATTATTGCAAACTTTGCGGGACTGTATTGGCAGAGAGAATGTTAATGTACTGATAAAATGACAAGAATGCCTTTGGTTTAAATCCCCGAATTCCACCGTTTAAAACGACGGTTGAGTGGAATTCGGGATGTAAGAACAACTGCAGTAATACACTAGTGGCTTAATAAATGTCAAGGACCACCGTCTAAAGACGGTGGCATGCTGAAATTTATGAAACCTTGAGCAATACGCATTCCCTGAACCACTGATTGAAAACAGAGGAATGAGAAGTTTCAAG
>CAYJVV010000049.1:0-6600 GCA_964373755.1 uncultured archaeon
CAGGCGCATTCTACGCTTTCGCAAAAAATCCGCACGACTATGAGAAAACTGTCCTAACAGCTGCGAACACAGAAGGCGATTCGGATTCTTTTGCCTGCATTGCAGGCGCAATAAGCGGCGCTTATAATGGCATTGCAGCTATACCTGCTCAATGGGTAGCCAATGTAGAAAATTCTCGATATTTGCAACAGATAGCAGATGATTTGGCAGGGATTTAATATGAAAATTGACATGCATCTCCATACTTTTTATAGTGACGACAGCATCATAACACCAACAGAATTGATACAAATGGCGCGACAACGCGGACTGGATGCTGTCTGCGTAACTGAACATGACAGTTACGAGTCCAGTGAGCCGGTAAAAGAGGCAGCACGCAAAGAAGGATTCCTACTTTTTAGGGGTGCAGAGCTACGAACAGAACAGGGACATTTGCTCGTCTACGGAATACAGAACGACAACTTTCTCACCGCCTTCCGCGAACTATACGGGAAAAATAAACTTCCTAATATGCAGGATATGATAGATTATGTAGCTTCTGTTGGCGGAACTGCTGTTCCAAGCCATCCGTACAGAACCGGCTATACAAAATATTTAGGTGATTTTTCCCTTTCTTTAAGAAACATTCCTGCATTAGAAACTGAAAATGGCATCTCTACTGATCGGGAAAACGCTGCTGCACATGCCGCTGCTATGCAAATGGGGTTAAAAGAAACCGGAGGCAGCGATGCGCATACACCAGAACAGATAGGCATGGCGTACACGGTTTTCGAAAGAGAGATAAAAACCATGAAGGAACTTGTGAGGGAACTGCGGACAGGCAGCTATACAACTGGAAGACTGCCAGGAAATGCTTTATTAACGCCGAGGAGGAAGTTACATGCAGAATGATTATATGTCACCTGAAAAAATCAGAATTTGCTTTGATTTGCCTCTTATTAAGGATTTGAACAGATTTGGCTTTGATCCTGACCCAATTGATCAAAAATATCCAACATTACGTGTTTATGGGGCCCTGAAGCCACGGTTGCAGGGTATATTCGAACGATATTTTGGCCCTGCGCAGGAAGATATTTATGCTTCTACAGATTTGGATGTAAGATTCCTGACAGCCAATAGTGCAAGAATGACCATAGGCTGTGTAGACAACTACTGGCAAAGGCAGAGAGGCGAAGCGCAGGAAATGAAAGAGGAGTTTTACGTGGAGCTTGAGGGAATTGATTTGCCGCACCCGCTTGTTGAGGAGTTGCGTCAACTCAAAGTCCGGATGGAAGGTCATGTAAATTAGGGACCCATTTCAATAGCCTTTTCCCTTAGCGCAAGAAACTGCACCCAAGAAGCAAAAAGCAAATTATCATCACGCAAGTTTATTTTTGGTTTATTACTATCGGGTGTTATTTCACCACTTTTGCCGGCTAAAAATGAACTACGCTCGCCTATGCGTTCAAACTCTATATATTTAGCACCGGCATTTGGCAGAAATTCATAACCAGGTGATACACTTCCAAAATATATGTCTCCAACTACGTCGCCTGGCTGGAGGCCGTCTATATTCTCGGCGTACCATTCCACTGCCGCTTTCAGATATGGAGGAATGCTTCTGCAGCATGTGTCAACGAAGAGAACTGTCTGCGGTATCAACTTCCCGTTATGCGTCTTCAGAATCCCTTCTTCTTTCATGTGCCCCACAATCTGCACTGTGAGCGATCTCAGCTCAGGACTTTCGGCCATCGTCTTGAAGAACTGCTCTCTATATTCCTTGTAGAAATCAGAAAGTTTGATACTAGGGCTTGTCTTTAGTTTGTCGTAAACCTCATAAATCACATTGCCCAGGGGACTTCTTTCTATTGAATTGCGTGCATTAAATGTATGGCTGGATATCATCGCTCCCCTGATGTTGTCAGGCGACCTGCTGCGCAGTCTGGTCAGGATTCTGTCAGCAACCATCATTGCTGCGCCATCCCTGAAGAGATAGACAGTGGTGCCTATGGGACGGTTTACGCTACCTCCTTTTTCCCTCACTTCCTGGATTTTCTTGGCAAATTCTACAATGCCGGCACTTGATTTTATATCAACTTTGAAGGTGTCTAATGGAGTTGCTGAATTGGGACTGTAAAAAGTTTTATACCCATCAAGCAAAAGTTCAATTTCGCTTTCTGTGAGTGGCTTCAGATCGCCATCGCTCAAGCTTTTAAGAAGATTTTCATAGCTGGTGACGTCAGTTAGGACTGTCTTCGACGCAGCGCCGCTCAAGAATGAAGGCGCTTTCTTTTCTATGGCTTCCAATTCCGGAACGGCATTGTTCAGGTATTCATGTATTTTCTGCGCAATATTGCTGCGTTCCTGTATTGTTGGGGGGTTGGGTTGTTTGTCGTCGAATATGCTGTATTTGTATACTGTGTTCAGCAACCTATTTTCCACATGCTTCAAGATAGCCGCGGTTCGTCGTTGCCCAAGTGCAGATTCCATGCCTTTGAAGAAATCCGGATAGTTTTGCACAGGGATTTGCCTGTAGTAAAAACTGCTGGGCCTGAGATCCTTCATCAGGGCTGTTGTGATGTCTGTATAAAACACAATGCGCCCCACATCTATTATTTTTACGGTTTTTGTGCTAGGATTGTAATAGATGTTGTTAAGGCCGTTGTCCTTGATTACCAACACTTTTCCAGGCTCGCTTGCATCCACTATCTTCCCAAATGCATGGCCTAACGCTGGCGCTATTTCATTCCAAGACAGCGTAGAGTCGCGGAGATTCTCGCCAGTCACCAGCTCTTCAAACTGAACACCAACCACATCTGACGGATATTTTTCAGGAGTAATTGATTTTGTTGCTTCTTAATGCTCTATATACTCTCCCGTATATTTGTCGAAGTAAGAAACACGGTCATGTAATTGCTCTGCAAAGACGCCGATAGACTGGTATTTTATAGGGACTTCAGCTTCCCATGGATAAATCTGGCCCACCTTAAGCACGAATTGTGCCTTTCCACTATCACCCTCAATTTCTACGAGGTAAGCCCTTTTCTTTTCACCTTCGCCTAGCAATTTCAAGACACTGGTCGCATGGAGAGTATCTCCCACTTTTATATTCAGTTTGTTTTCAATGTAATAGCTGACCACATTCATATCATATTCGTTCAGAATCCCTTCGACAAATTTCACATCCTCAGGCAAGACTTTACTAACATCATATTTGAGACGAAGCTTTTCTGCGCCAATTGGCTCAGCTTTTTTTCCTTCTCCAACTTCTCTTGCAACCTTTTCTTTCACGACTTCTATATCTTTTTTGACATCTTTCTCTGCCTGTTCAACAAGCTTCTTCATGACAGATGCCAATTTCTGTGTTTCAGCCGACCTGGCAGAATTTTCAGCCGATTGCAGGACTTTCTTGTCCAGAGGCTCTGTCTTGAATTCGTCAATTCTACCGCTTTCCATAATCTTTGCTGCAATCTTTGCTGCGTTTTTGTCGTTTTTGAGTTTTTCCAAATTTTGCATTTCACGTTCCAGACGCTCAAGCTGCTTCTCAAAATTAATTTTTTCTTCTCCCACACTTTCCTGGCTTGCTAGCCTGAGAATTTCTACCTCTTTCTTGAGACGGCCAAGATAGGCTGCAGTCTGTTTCTGGATAAATTCCGGGCTAGGCATGATGCCCTCTCTGTAACCTTTCAATGTAGGGTGCAAGAGCAGCAACAGCATAACTGCATTTGCCGTGGCTTCGCCACACGCTTCCGAGGACAACCTGATTTCTGGGCTGGAACATAATGCCAGAGAATCTTTCAGGCCTATGGCCATCTGGATGCCGAAATAAGTCCCTAGCCCTGCATGGAAGAGCTTGACAACTTGCGCCGTTCTTACTGCTGACAGCAAAGTCTGGCCGCCTATTACTGCTCCTATGGGCGGCGCGACTGCGCTAACAACAATGGTGCCTGCCATAATTTTAATATTAGCAGGCTCGCCAAACGACTCAGCGACGTTCCATACTCCCTGCAAGAAAGTACCTTGAGAGATGTCGTTTATCCGCTGCTCTGCAAGTTTTATTGTATTTGTGTTGGCTACTTTGGTTTTTGCGAGCCTGCAGTTGTCCAGAACGAGCCTGTAAGCAGCTATCTTGTCCCTTATGTCGCTGTCCTTCAAATCTCCGAAATCAAATCTCTGCGACACAGAAAGTGCCGCAAAACACAGTCGGATATCTGGAGCTCTATTTTGATAATCATCCCATTTACTTTCTATTTCTGTAAGAGCAAGCAAAAGCGCATTCGATAAAAAGGCTTCACGAATTGGGTCTGACTCGGATCTCCATGCAAATCCTCCTGAGAAGCAAGTGAGTGGATTTTTTTGGATCTCAGCAAGCATTTTTCCACTTTTATAACAGGATAAAACCTTTTCCATGCCTGCTTTTACAATTTTCACGTCGTTTGTCCCAGAACGTTCTTTTAAATAGCGCAGGAAGTTATCTGTTCCGTATTCAACAGGAGTCACGTGCTCCCTTGTTTCTTCGCACGTTCCTTTGCTGAAATCCAGATTAAGGCAGTCATTTTTGCATTCATCAAACTTCGTATATTTTTTGCATTTATCAGAAAAGAACCACAAAAGCGGACAATCGTCTGTCCACTCATAAGCTGCGGTTGTTCTCTGACCGGTTTTAGGGTCTGTATAGTCTGTTCTGGTCTTTGTGCATTGTCGCAGGTCATAAACATTACTTGTAGCAACCAATACGCAGGCGTATCCATTTTCCAGATATTTATTACATGCAGGCACGCCTGAAAGAAAGCCACTTGCCTCTTCCGAGTACTTTATGGAATTATCAAGGTTTTTTATCTCTTCTTCCAGTCTTCTGACTACTTGGTCTTTCCAAACATCTTTTGAGACGGTTGCTATCAGATTCGAAACACTCTGCTGCTGAATATTATTCTGTTTTGCAGTAGCTTTTGCAAACGCTTCAAAATCCTTTAGCGTGAGGGCTCGGGCTTCTTCCCAGTTAGGGTTAAACGAATTTGTTTTTCCAGAAATTATGAATTTTTTCGCTAAAGTCTCGGCATCGGAAAGAATTTCAATACATTTATCATTCTCCCACGAACAATGATTCTCTTCGCAAATTTTCTTGCAGTCTGTTACAATGTTTGTGAGAGAGGACAGAGAGCCGCTGCAGATCTCGCTGCATTTTTTCTTCTCAGGCGATTTGCAAACTTCGCCTGTCCTGATATTTTTTACGACCTCATCTTCAAAGTGAACGATGAAATTGTTGAAGGCCTTTTCGTAATCTTTTGCTGTGAAAGCGCTCTCGACATCCGGTGCAGATAAAATCTTTTGCAATGCATCATCTTTTATTCTGCATTCTCTGAAACCGATACCGCGCCAGACGTCTTTGGACTTTGAGTATACAAAAACCATGTCGATGCCTGTTTTTGTGTTCTTGTCTATTTGGTAGTAAAGATGAAATTTGTCCCTTATGTTTTTGTCCAAGTCCTGCGGCAATTCGTCAACAACTTCGATTATTATCTTCGCTTGATATTTTTTATAAAGCCCTCGCAAACGGCTATTTATAGCCTCCACATTAAGGACTGTTTTTTCCCTTGATTTGTCAAAGAAAAATGTGTCAGAGGTTTGTGAACCTTCGGCATAGATACAACACTGAACAGTTTTTGGCAGGTTTGGACAGTAGCCTCTTACGGGAATACCACCCTCAGATTCGCAGACAGATTTTTCCATGCACTGGAACGCCGGATAAGGAAAACTGCAGATATTTCCAGTTTGCTGTTTTTTGCCAAAATTTATGCTGAATGTATCTCTACTTTCAATTTGATGGCCTTGGTCATATGTATAAATATCGCATATGTCAGTGCCCTCGTCTCTGCAATCAGCTTCAGGGCCAACTGTGATGGTCACATAAGAATCACAAGTAACCTGATCTCTTTTCGTTTCCTTGCCATTGCTCACTACTCCATACTAGCATATTTCATAGTCCCCCTGCAAGAAAATTGCAAAATTCTGCGCCCGGAGATTACGCTGCCCGCTTTGTGGCGTATCTTCTGAAATACCAGCACCGCCAATGCGCTTGCCTTCCGGAGTTTCAGGTCTTGCGCAGCACCGGATATTATTAGGACCGGGACACCAGCCTCTCACAAAGTTCAAGCCTTTTTGAGGACAAACAGCGATTTCATTTATGTCGTAGCATCTATAATTTTCGAGCGGAGAATCACACACGCCATAATCTGTAATGCCCTTTCCAATCCCACCCTGCGTGCCTTTAGGCATTTCTGGCGGTGCGCAGCACTGAATATTATTTCCACCACTGCACCAACCTCTTACATATTGCAGCCCTGTTTCGGGGCAATAAGGAGTTTCATCTGTATTGTAGCAGCTATACTCTTGCAAAGGCGCGTCACATTTGTAGTACGCCTGACCACGTAAAGAAAAGCCAGAGGCAGAAAAAACAACGATGATTGCAACCAGAAGAAACATGTACTTCATGCCTGCCATTCTACCTCGGTGATTTTTATTTTACTATCAGTCTGATCGTATGAAATGCACCCGCACCTCACAAGGCAGCTGTCTGCTGTGTAGCCTTCCTTGTCACACAATGACTTCAGCTTATCAGGC
>CAYJVV010000050.1:0-6503 GCA_964373755.1 uncultured archaeon
CCAAAGAACTTTTTGTTCTTTGAGGATATCAACCCCAAAAGAAATTGAACAGACCAAATATTTTTGATAACTATTTCTTCTTTTTCAGCTTCTCCATATCGACAGTGAGTTCGACAGTGCCAGTGCCGATGGGGGTCAGCTGCCCAACAAGGACATTCTCAACGACGCCGCGCAGATTATCTATTTCACCATAGAAAGATGCATTTATCAGGTGCTTCTTTGTCTCCTCAAAGTTCGCCCTTGCGAGAACACTTGCTTTCTTTCCAGATACGCCATACCTCCCTATATCCTTTATTTCACCGTCTACTGTCATGACATCAGCCAAAAGCATCAAGTGACGAACGTCGACATCAAGGCCTTGTTCTTCCAGTGTTTCTTTGCTCTCTTTCAATATGACGTTTCTCGCGGCTTCTATGCCTAGAATCTCATATACTTGATGCACGTCGTTTGTTGTAGTTCTCGAAACATCAACTTCGTCCATCAGAAGTATCTTTTTCAGGTTTGTGCCATTTGTCTGTATGATCCAGTCGTTACCCTCTTTTATCACGACAACGTTCTTAATGCCTTTGACGCCATCGATATGCATACGCAGTATCTTGTTCTTGATTTTTCTAAGGTTCTTCACGTCATCGTTAGTTGGCTTTACAAATATCTTTGTGCCGCGATACTCGACTTTGCAGTCCTTCAAATACTTTTCAAAAAGCGCTTTTATCATGTCTTTGTATCTATCTTTCTCCAGCTCAAGTTCGATCCTTAATTCTATGAGATCAATTGAATCGGATACAATAACATCGCTAACAGAAGCCGCTTTTATTTCATTTGCAATCTCTCTTACTTTTTCTTTGGTGTTGAATTCCGGTTTGAGGTAAATTATCATGTTTTTTTCGAAGGTCTTTCTGGCGTCGAATATTTCTATCAATCTTGGTAATCCTTGTGTGACTTTGCTTAATCTGTCGCTTTGCGAAGCAAGAGTGTAAGAGCGCATCGTGTTATGGGTAATAATTCCGTCAAAAGTTGTAAATGTTTCAGTGCCTTCAACTGTAAGGTCGTATACATAAACCGATGAAGGGCTCACTTTTTCTATTTTTGTTATTTCATCCCAAACAACATCTGATTCGTACATTTGCCTCATTAGTTTCAGTTCTTTCTTGACATCAGTACTATTTTTCCGTGACAATGCTTCGAATATTTCTATATGTCTCAGCAAGGCTTCTCTGCCAATTTTTTGTCTTTTTGTGGCTGAG
The DNA here is from genome assembly GCA_964373755.1 of uncultured archaeon. Taxonomy (GTDB): domain Archaea; phylum Aenigmatarchaeota; class Aenigmatarchaeia; order GW2011-AR5; family GW2011-AR5; genus JACPDL01. Next base: position 1,245 of record CAYJVV010000050.1, read on the forward strand.
TTCACATACCTGCTTGGATACTTCAGCTTTTTCGAAGTGCTGAGTAGTAAGTTATCAAACCCATCAAATACGTCGACGTAATCCTGTTTGTTTTGCAGTAAGCATACTTTTTCAAGCTTTTCTGATTTATTCACCGATACAAAATCTATTTTCTCTTTGAAGCGCTTCGCATATTTTTGTGATATAACCAGCTCGTATTGTTTGGATTTGTGTTTTGTTGCAAATATGTTGAATCGTGTCAAGAGCAGCGCTATTCCGTCTAGAAGCTCTTTTGAGTTGGATGAGGCACGAATCGTTTGCCTTTCTGTTGAAACAGATCCATCACCTTCAAAATAGCCTCTCAAGAGACCCTTGACGAAGCTTTCATCCGCACTGAATGCAAATTCAGGAACTTTCTTATTTTTCGATCCTGTGCTGCATGTTATTCTCAGTAGCCTTGAAATTAATGTAGAATTCACGCGCATGTCATGCCCTTTTGCAAACCCTCTGAAATTGTCATATTCATTATGTGTTAATTTGTATGTATCCGCGAAATTGCGTATGTTTGAAAGAAACGCCTCGTCGGTATTTGAAATATTTATGTAATGCGCAGTTGCATTTCCTTCAGAAAGGAATGCACCAATTAAAAATCCAAAATTCTCATCCAAAGGAACTGATTCTGGTATTTGTTTCCTGTTGATGAAACTCTCTCCTAGATAACTTGATAATTTAACTTCATGCAAGCAGTTTTCTGGCAAGAACCTGATTGCAGGTATTCTGCTTCCTGCTGCGAGTTCTGAGCCGGCTATAGGCATCACTCTATTCACTTTTCTTACAACAAAAGAATGCGAATCTGTTGCAATTATTTCTCTTCCTGATCGGGTCCTTATTCTTAATAGGCTTTCAGGGGCTTTGTGTCTGCTCACAGCAAGAATCCTTTTCCACTCTATCTTTTCTCTATCATTCAAACTTGGCACAAAAACTTCATTCTCTGAGATATCGCATATATCCCAGCCTTCAACATGCTGACCTGCTTGAACTATTGTATCTACAAATTGGCCTATTTCTGCAACCTTGATAGCATCATTGTATTTGAGTATGATCTTTTCTTTTCCATCTATCGACATCTGGGTCGCAGGCTCAGAAATGCTTTGTGCTGCAACAATTCCTATTGCCTCCCCTGGTTCGTAAATATATTTCTGGAAAGCGGCTTCCAACTTCTTCAGCTTCTCTTCCTTTTCTTTTCCTGTTAGTCCTTTTTCTTTGCAGTATTTTTCGAACCTATCAAGAATGTTTTGCGGCAACATATTGACACCTCAATCCTCAACTATATTTTCAATCTTTATTGTTCCTTCATCGCTTTTTGCAGGATCGATTCCGTCCTCACCAGCAATGAACTGAACTATATGATTTCTGGAATCCCGCACAGTAAGATCGTACTCCACTCTCAAATCCTGCAAAGCATTTACAAGCCTTCTCTCCATGTAACCAGAGTGACGAGTGTGCAGGGATTTGTCCATGAGGTTTTCTCTTGAGTTCATCGCGTCGAAAAAGAATTCAAAAGGATCTAGACCCTTCTTGTAGCCGGATGAAACGAAACCGCGCGCTTTCAAACCCATGTCGTTTTTCTGGAAGTGAGACAGTGTCCTGTTTGTAAAGCCCCTATGTATCCTTTCTCCCTCTAAAGATTCCTGTCCTACGAATGCACACATTTGCGTGAGATTGACAAAACTACCGCGCGCACCAGAGCGTGCCATCATGACTGCAGAATTCATCGGAAGGTCTTTCTTCACAATATCACTTACTTCATTGCTCCATACACCACCAAGCTGCAAAATCCTGTTCTCGAAGCTTTCTTCTGGTTTGCCATTGGCGAATTTTCCGTGTTCTTTTGTAAGGCTTTTTACGTTTTCTGCATACTCTTCAGCTATTTTTTCCACCCTCTTGTTTGCTTTGTCGCTCAAATCCATATCGCTTATTGAGATACTAAAACCTTTCCTTGAAACAACTTCAAGAGCGAGTTTGGAAACGCTGTCTATGAATTTCCTTGCTTCCTGCGGGCCGTAAAGCCTGTCTATCACATCTATAAGCTTGCCTTTCTTCTCACCCAGAGCGTTGTCATCAATTACGCCTTTAATGAGTTTTCCTTTTTTTATGACCGTCATGTCTCCTGTTGAAGACTTGAATTCTATACTCAGGCCATTTGGCAGCACGAAAGAGAATATCTCTTTACCGCTGTACTCTTCTTTCTCAAGTTCTTCTACTTCTACACCTGCAGCTGTAAGGATTTCAGCGGCCTCTTTCTTGGTTAATTTCGTCTCATCTTTTGTAAGGAGATAGCACCCTGTAATGTGATCATGCTTGCATGCTATTATCGGAAGCCCGTATCGCGGCGAGCGTATGTGATTTTCTACAGCCATTAACAGTTCTGTTTCCATCTGCGCTTCTTCTGTCTGAGGTATATGCAAATTCATTTCGTCACCGTCAAAGTCTGCATTGTAAGGTATAGTGACAGCAAGATTAAGTCTGAGCGTTCTGTAAGGCATTATCCGGGCCTTGTGAGCAAGCATGCTCATCCTGTGAAGGCTTGGTTGCCTGTTCATTATTGTAATATCGCCATCTACCAAGTGCCTTTCTACTATATAGCCTACGTCAATTTCTTCAGCTATATCATTTCTGTTCTCATCCGTTATTTTTTTCTTAACGCCATCAGATCTTACAACGTAATTAGCACCAGGATGTATATTCGGTCCGTTGATTACAAGCTTCTTGATCATGCCGATGTTGCTTTTGTTTATCTTAACAGGTATCGTGAGTTCTTTTGCGATTTCCACTGGCACGCCTACTTCGCTTATTGATATCCTTGAATCAGGTGAGATTACAGTTCTTGCTGAAAAGTTCACACGTTTTCCTGAAAGATTTCCACGGAACCTCCCTTCTTTTTTGCTCAATCGTTGCATAAGCGTCTTCAGCGCCCTACCTGACCGGTGTCTTGCAGGCGGCAAGGTCGATATTTCATTGCTCATTAATGTAGATATGTGATACTGGAGCAATTCCCATATGTCTGCAATTATGAAATCTGGAGCGCCTATTTCAAGATTCTTTTTTAGACGTTCATTTATGCGCACTACGTCGACAAGCTTGTGCGTCAAATCGTCTTCGCTTCTTTCACCTGTTTCCAGCGTGATGCTTGGCCTGACAGTCACAGGCGGTACAGGAAGTATTGTAAGCACAAACCATTCAGGTCTTCCACCTTTTATCCTGAACAAAGCAACATCCTCATCACTTATTTTTTCTAATCTTTGCCTTACCTCTTCACTTGTGAGTTCTACATTGCCTTCCCTGAATGATGTTGGCTTCTGGTAGACAATTTCCTTCTGCTTCTCTCCGCAATGAGGGCATGTTGAGGTCTTTTTTTTGTAAAGCTCGACAAGCGGGTTGCCCATTCTGTTCAAGTCTTCTTGTGATCCCAGCGGTTTGCCGCATTCTTTGCACACAGCTTTGAGTATCATATAAATCTTTTTGCCATAAAGAGGATGAACGACAGGTTTTGTAAGTTCGAGGTATCCGAAGTGGCCAAGGCATTGACCGATTGTACCGCCACAAGTTCTGCAGCGCAAACCTGGATCTACAACACCAAGATGCAAGTCTGTGAGTCCACCATCTATTGGGTAGCCATCCGGATCGTAAAGCTCTGCATGCTCTATCTTAATTGCTGCTATTTCCTTTATCATCTTTGGCGAAAGGAATCCAAACTCTATAGATTTTATTTTCTGCATGTCATCACCCAGCGTTTATTTTTGCATAAATTCCAAGGCATTTCAGCTCGTCAACCATGAGCTTGAATGCATAAGACATCTCAATATCAACAATGTTTGATTTCTTGCAAAGAGGACAGTAGCGCTTGCCTTTTATCTTATCGTCTATTGCTACAAGGCCGCATTTCTCGCAAATAGGAACCACGTACTTGTCGGATGAGAATCTTTCCTTGAGCAAGAGTGCAGCACCATGCGCAATAATGCAGTCCTTTTCCATTTCGCCAAGCCTCAATCCGCCTTGTTTTGCCCTTCCTGCTGTTGGTTGTTTTGTAAGAAGCGTAACAGGACCTCTTGCGCGCGCCTGTATTTTATTTGCAACCATGTGATGAAGTTTTTGATAAAAGCATGGACCAACCATTATCTGCGCTTCGAATTTCTTTCCTGTAATTCCGTCGTACATATTTTCTTTGCCGTCGTCGCGGAAACCGAAATTCTTGAGGCTTTTCCTCATGTCTGCTTCAGTAACGCCGCTGAAAGCTGACGCATCTATTTGTACCCCACTAAGCGAAGATGTCTTTGCTGCAATTATTTCCAGCAGCTGCCCTATTGTCATTCTTGACGGGATTGCATGAGGGTTAAGAATTATATCAGGGACAACACCTTTTGATGTGAAAGGCATGTCTTCCTCCGGCACTATGAGTGCTATCACGCCCTTTTGTCCGTGGCGCGAAGCAAACTTGTCTCCAAGTTCAGGCAATCTTTCGCTTCTTACGTTGATTTTCACAAGTTTGTTACCTGTTGAAGATTCTGTTAGTATAACATTATCCACGACACCGTCTTCGCCATGTCTTATAGTTTCTGATGTTTCTCTTCTGTTCTCTGTTTCAGTCATGAAGCTTTCAACAGGGCCGAAGAAGCGTAGTGGTGAGACTTTGCCTACAAGAACGTCTCCAGATACGACAGATATTTCCCTGTTTACAATTCCATCTGCGTCAAGGTTCGCATAGGCTTCCTCTGTTCTGTATCCTGCAACACTCTTGTCTGGTATTTTTATCTCGTCCTTGTCTATGCCCCAGTATTTCTTCTCTTCTGTGGCATAGCATCTAAAGAAGAACGATCGGCCGAATCCGCGCTCAATTGATGCTTTGTTGAGAACTATGCCGTCTTCCATGTTATAGCCTTTGTAGCTCATGATTGCAATTACAATATTCTGGCCCTGTGGGTGATCGTTAAGCCCTATTTCTTCACCTACAATGGTGTTGACAAGAGGTGCCTGCGGATAAACAAGTACATCAGCCTTCGTTTCTGTTCTCATCAGATAGTTTCCAACGTAAAGCCCAAGTGATTGGCCGCTCATTTTTGCGCCGAAATTTACTCTGTCGCCACGGTTGTGCTGTGCAAACGGAACAAGAGAAGCTGAGAGGCCCAAGATTATTCCTGGGTTTATTTCCATATGAGTGTGGTCTTTTGTTAAATGCTCATCGTTAAGCGCTACCAGTGCAGAATCTTCTTCCTGTGCATC
>CAYJVV010000051.1:0-6364 GCA_964373755.1 uncultured archaeon
GGCGAAGCTCAGAAATTGACCAGCTTTTAAGAAACCTTGTCGGTGTCTGACATGCAAAGGCATGTCTGTCGATAGTAGTCCGTTCGTCGGTTCAAATCCGACCCCTCGCATAGCAGATTTGAACCTCGGTTCATCTTCAGCTGAGCAAAGCTCGCTGAGAGCTCAGAGAAGCACAGCTTCTCTGCAGCAATCCGACCCCTCGCATCTAAGAATTATTTTTTCCTCGCCGTAGCTATGATATTCTTTGAGAAGAGATTGAAAGCCTTGGCTTCGCTGCCATGGATTTCAATAATTTCAAAGCCAATTGTCTCAAGCAACTTCTGCAGTTCTTTTTGGTCGAAAAGATAGTAATAACGCATATATTTTTTTCCTTCAAACCCCCATGGAATTAACCCCTCCTTAAGAGGAGAAACTACGTATCTCCCTCTACCCTCTCCCTTCAAAGTCTCTCTATTTTCTCCCTTCAAAGTCTCTGCATCCTCCCCCTTCAAAGAGTTTCTTAAAGAGTTTCTTTTTCCAAGGTTTTTCTTTCCTAAAGAAAAAGCTTCTTTGAATCTTGGCTGGTCACGATTCCAGCATGTAAGCAATAACTTACCATTCTTTTTCATTACCCTATGCAATTCTTTCAAAGCTTTCTTTCTATTTGTTTTTCCTTCAATGCATTGCAACGTTGAGATGCAAATGCATGCGTCAAAAACTTCCTGATCAAATGACAAGTTTGTTAAATCGCCGCATACAAGATCAGCATTTAATTTTCTTTCTTCAACAGTTTTTTTGGCAAACTTCAGCATATTCTCGGAAAAATCCAAACCCACTGTCTTGCCTTTAACTTGTTCAAAATTCCTTCCACTTCCACAGCCAAGATCCAGAATAAGCCCTGAATGCGTTTTCATGAATTCTTTTGTTTCAGGCCACACGCGCTTGCGGTATGTTTTCCATGGGCTTGCCAAAGAATTCCAGACAGTTCGCTGGTTCATATTCATCCCTTAGTTTCTTGCCTGTCTATCTCATTGTGAATTACTGTAGGGCACTGTGAAGCAAAAAGCATTTTCGGCCCTAAACTTATTTTCTCGGCATCCAACTCTTTCATCATCTTTTCAGTTTTTGGAGGCAATCCTTCTGCGGAGCCGAAAACAATGACACAATCTTTGCTGAATTTCGCATTCCTTACATCTTTTCCATCTTTATCAAGAACCACTATTTGCCTGCCTTTCTCTTTGCAGGTTTCCCATATCAATCTTTCGAAGCTTTTCTTTGCAATTTTTATACCAGTCCTAACATGAGCTTCTTCATTAAGCTTCAACCACGCGCCTTTTTGAAGGGCCATAGCAATATAGCTGGCTATTGATCTTTCATCGTGCCTTAGTCCTCTTATCTCATCCCCAATGAATGTTATCGTCTTGGGTCCATTGTCCGGTCCTTCAAGGACGGCATGAATGATCGTGTCCTTTCTTACATCACCAGAGATCCATAACGCATTCGATATTGCTGCACATACAGAATCCATCTTGCCCTGCTTTGGCAGCTCGTTTAGATTTATGCTAGGATTGGTGTAAGCCTTCCTTGCGCGCAGAATGAATTCTTTCATCATGAAGTTTATTCAATTATCTTTAAGATGCTTTCCCAAGAATGACAATGTTTTCGAAGTCACGAAACTGTAGTCACCTACATGTTTATATCTTATCTTCTGTTTCTTCCAAGTATTTGATTACCAAATCTACCATTGGCTTCATGCTTCCTTTGTTGCCTTCTTCCAGCGCGGCGTAATACTTGCTTTTTTCCTTGTTCTTGATGTTTATCATAGGCAGGCCATTCTTTCTGAGGATGAAATTAAGCAGCAACCTGCCAACACGGCCGTTGCCGTCAGCAAAAGGGTGTATTGATTCAAAAACATGATGAAAATAGGCGGTTACAACAATAGGATGGTATTTTTTCTTGTTAGACCTGTACCAGAGCATCAATTGCTTGAACTGTTTTTCTACGTCTTTGGGTGGTGGAGGCATGAACCCAGAGCCTCTTACGTAAACTTGTATATCCCTAAATACGCCAGCGTATTTCCATAGTATGTTATGCATGAGCAGCTTGTGCAACTTTAAAACAAAGTTCTTACTAGCATCGCCTTTGTAGCTTAGCATATAGTCGAAGGCTTCCTTGTGATTCTGAACCTCGCTTATTTCTCTGAGGCTCTTTCCTTCGGGTACTATTTTGTCGAAGAGTATCATCGCAGTTTCCTGCAATGTCACAGTAGATCCTTCTATCGCATTCGTGTCATATGTGAATTCAGTAACAAAGTGCTCGTAGTAATTTTCATAAACGCTGCCGGTTACTTTCTGCCTGTTTTTCAGATAAGATTTCTTGATCTGTTTTATTTTCTTCTTCTCTTCGTCTGAAATTAATCCAAGAAGCGGGTCCGACAACTTTTTCGCTTCATTTGCTTTTTTCATGAGAACTGGTTTTTTGGATTTCATCAGGCGTTCCAACTCCTTCTTGCTCAGATCTTTTCCAATATAAACCCTTATCTTTTCCCAGCCATCATTTTTCCGTATATTCTCTACTATATAGAAATACAAACCGCTTTTTTTCTTTTGCTCCTCCAAGTACATACAGTTTTTATGGGCACATATAAATATAAAGCTTTTTTATGCGTGCCCATAAAATAGACCCGAAAAATTCACCAATGCTCTCGGCGGGAATTTCACCCACTTTTCCCTTTTGATGCAACTTTTGGGAAAAGTTGCTTTGAACCCGCGTCCGCGGCGTTTTTCGTTCTTTTTCCAGGCTTTTTCTTTCCAAGAAAAAGCCTTGAGAGGCCGCCATCCTTGACCGGGATTTCCAGTCATAGCATTCTGCTATACCTCAAAAGTTTCTTTTCTCCCAAGGGTCTTTTCTTTTTGACAAGAAAAGAGGCTTCTAGACTACGAGAGCTACTGAAGCATATACAGCTTTTTAGCACATTTAAATCCTACCTTCATGTTAATTTTATTGATGAATAAAGAATCCTAATGTCGGGTCTCCTTTAGGAACTTCATGGTTAAGGGAAAAGAGATATGGTAAATACAGAATTTATTACATTATTTATGAAGATTTGAAATCTGTTTTTATGGTGGCAATTAGTGAGAAAAAAGATCAACAGAGAGTTATCAATACAGTGAAAGTTCTTTTAGAATATTTCAAAGATGAAATAAAAGAACTGGTGGATAAGAATAAAATCACTTAACTCTTCTAATTCTTCCAGTTTTAATATCTTTAAAACTTTCCATGAATTGTTTCAATAACTCAACATCTATATTTGCCTGCATTTTCAGTTTTTCATATTCTTTTTTAGGAATCGTTATCATTTCCATAATAATACTAGCTAGCTAAAGTTTATATATATTTAAAATCTGCCGCCGAAGCGCTCGAGAAAGGCATCATGCCATTGTGGATATTCGCCGGCAATATAGACCATCAGTACACGATGTTCAGATGGCTCACGTAAAATGAAAGCTGTGTCAGTAATAATCCATTGCAGCAATTCCCTGAACTTATCTTCAGGTATGCGCATTATCTCATCCTTGCCCATGTTTTTCAGGGCTTCGCGGAAAACTTGCTTTTCAGGGGTATCTACAGCGATATCCATTACAGGTCCTTCTGAATCTTGTAAAGGAGGCAAGACGTTCTCTGCATTTTCCATATTTTCATCCATAGAAATTATACATTAGAGGAAAGATTTAAGAAAGAACCCAGAAAAGCCAATCCTATTGTTTTATGTTCATTTTATCTTATGTTTTCAAGAAGCAGAAGACTGTACATAACTGCCATTCCTACTAATAACGCTATTATCTGTAATATGGAACTCTTTATGCTGAATTTCTTGTGCAACTCTGGTATAAGATCTGTCCCTGCAATGTAGATGAAGCCTCCTATAGCGAAGGAGACAAGAAAGATCATTGAGCCTTCTACAAAAGTGCTGAGAAAGATTGCTATAATTGTTCCAAAAACTGCTGTCAAAGCCGAGAAGAAATTGAACATCAAAGCCTTTTTCTTTGTGAAGCCGCCATGCAAGAGCACTCCAAAGTCGCCTATTTCCTGCGGTATTTCATGGAAAATAACAGCAATTGTAGTGGCTACACCAATTGGAATACTTACCAAATATGATGCCGCAATTATAAGTCCATCCATAAAGTTATGTACAGCATCACCAAAGAGATTCATATAAGCAAATGAATGTGTATGTGTTTTGGAAGGCGGTATATGACAGTGTCTCCAGTATATCAATTTCTCGATAATAAAAGATGCTATAATGCCTAAGAGGATAAAGAGTGAAAACTCGATCTTGAATCCTGTCTCTGCTATTTCTGGCAACAAATGGAAAAAGGCATCGCCAAGCAATGCACCTGCAGAGAACGCTACAAGGTACAAAAGGATTCTTTTCAGAGCATTGTCCTTTATTGAAAGTGTAAGAACCCCTACAAAAGACACTAAACTGATTATAAAGACGCTTATTAATGAAAGCAATATAGGATCTAACATAGAATTTAATTATTCTTATTAAATTTAAATGTGATTGTTAATAACAATTTAAATCTTTATCCAGTAAAATTAACAAGTGTTATAATGGCGAAGATCATAAGCGTATCATTGAACGAAGAACTGCTTGCAGATATTGACAGTGCTAGCGAGTCTATTGGCTTCTCGGGCAGATCTGAAGCGATAAGGGCTGCGATGAAAGCTCTACTTGACGAACTGAAGGAAAAAGAACAGCTCAAGGGTCATGCAGAGTGCATACTGATATTCGTGCACGGCAAAAGGTTTGAGGATGCATTTACAAAAGCAAAACACAAATATGAAGACATAATCAATACGCAGGTCCACACAAATTTCTGTAACGACAAGTGCCTTCAGGTATGCGTCCTTCACGGACCTGCTGAAAAGATAAAGTCGCTCTTCGCTGATATCAAGAAAAACAGGCACGCAGAATACGTCAAGCTGGTTGTGCCTTGATTCTCAGCCTTTTCTCATTTTGAATAATCAGAGCATGAAACTGCTGATAAATCCCTACGCCCTTAGGAATGCTTTTCTCTACAAGCTTCTTGATCTCATCGTAATCTTCTGTGCCATCTATTAAACCAAGTCTTGAAAATAATCTTCTTGTATATGCATCAACAACGAAAACTGGTCTGTTGCAGGCGTAAAGTAACATCGCGTCTGCAGTTTCTTTCCCAATTCCTTTTAGTTCCAGCAACTGTTCTCGTGTGACATTAGTATAGAAATCATCAAAGGTTGTCACAAATTTACAAAACATCTGAAGTCTTTTCGCCTTTTGTCTAAAGAATCCTGAAGGCTTTACAAGTTTTTCCAATTCAGGCAATGGGCAGGAAGCAATGGATTTTGCAGATATCTTTTTTGCTTGAACAAGATTTTCCAATGCTTTCTCAACATTTTTCCAGTTTGTGTTCTGTGTTAATATAGCACCTACACACACTTCGAATTGTGGCGGTTTGAATTTTCCAGAAACAGGCCACCATTTTTGAAGCCTTATATCACTCAGAAGATCGTTGTAGACTTGAATGACTTTCATACTCATCATTTTGATCAGACTTTAAGAATAAATATTATGCAATGATGCCAAGAGATAGCGGCGTTTCTTCTGCAGTGAAACTTTTGCCGTCGGGCGTTCTCAATGTTATCTCAAATAGTCCATAGTCGTTAGTTTGCGATGCATAATTACTGAAAGGCAAGACAATCTTATAGCCGTAATCGCCATAGCCTGATTTAGACACAGGCATGTTGTTCCACGTCTCCAGCAGACGTCCTCTAACTCTGTTGCCTTCGCTGTCAAAAACAGACAGCCAAAGGCGCGCAGTCACTGTACCATCGGTTCGCACGAGATTGCCATCTACGTCCTTTGGGGAAACGGTAACTTCTACACCGTCTTTTTCAGGATCGCTGTCAAAATTTCTTGCACGTGGCAATACTGTGCTCAGTGAGACAACATTTGTTGGCTCTTCTGTGATCTGAGTACCTTTTTCTTCAACTTGTGATTTATTTTGCATGTTTGGCGGGCTAGTTCCAGAACCAAAAAGGAAGAATAAAGCTGCAACAAAGACAGCAACAACAATGATGACGGAAACAAACATATTTGATTTATTACTAGATTTCTTCTTACTCATACAAAAACATCGCATGGAATCTTTAAGAATTTGAAAAACGGGCCCGGAGGGATTCGAACCCCCGACCTTCTGGTTACTTCTTTGGTGGAGGTATCGGAACCTTAGGTTCTGATATCCGAAGCCAGACGCTCTATCCAAGCTAAGCTACGAGCCCTACAGAAAGACTTTCTTGGTTTATAGACTTAAAAACGCTCTTGATCTATAAGCTAAAA
>CAYJVV010000052.1:0-6316 GCA_964373755.1 uncultured archaeon
CGTTTATTGGATAATTAATTGCTACAGTCGGTGCAATTGTATCTACACTTCCATCAGTCACAGTTGTAAATACTGATGATGAGCTTACAGCCTGATTGCCTGGCTCGTCTTTGGATCGTACTGTGAAGAAATATGTAATGCCAGGCGTGAGTCCAGTCAAAACAACTTCATGATTGGTCTTGTAGCTATCTTCCACATTTGAATAACCTCCATTCGGAGCCCTTCTCCAGAATTTTGCAAATCCGACTGTTGCCTCATCTGTTATCCATTTGATTTTGGCACTTGTAGTTGCTATTTCTTCAACTGTAATGCTGCTTATTATTGGCGCAGTTACATCGCTTGGCAACGGAGCAGCCCTTATGTTGCCTGATTCAATACAAGGCACGCAGTTCCATCTTATGAAATAAATTAAATTGTCCAAATCCCTGCCGCTTATTTCAGGCCTTGGCCCTGATGAGCTTCCCCAACCTGCTTGTATCTGGGCTTTTAGCTCTGCATCGCTAACACTATTTAATTCGTCGAATGAAGGGAAATTGCCATTATGATTTATTCCGTCTACTCCGTGTATGAGCTCAAAAGACGGTCTTGGTGGAAAGCTCCCGAGACCTCCTGATCGATAAATATATTTTCCCGCAGAGTATCTTCCTATATCGCTTGCTGACATAATAGGATCACTCGGCTTTGCGAGTGTCATTCGAAAAACCCCTTGAGTTGCAACACCATTTAACCAGATTGCACCATTTCCGCAAATAGCAAGCCAAGGATATTGTATTTCAACCATTGTATTTGCTCTTCCTGTAGGCAGATGAATTCTGTCAGTAACAGTAACTAATTGTCCCCTGTTTGAGCCTTGAGCCGTCAATCTCCAGTGCCCTGTTTGCGCCCCTGTAGCAATGAGAATATCATCTTTTGGTCCGCAAGTGCCTTCCGTATCGATGTTTATAATGATATTTTTTGCGTTAACATCGCTTGCCAACGGGATTGTATTCATGTAGCTAATGTTATTTGCTGCAAGGTCAATTTTTCTTAGAGACATTAGAAAGTTTTCGGCCACAATTAATTTTCCCTCAGAATTAAATTCAAGCCCTTCAGGGAATATTATCGAGGCGTTGTTAAGATCGCCATTTATCATATACGTAGCTTGTCTTGCTGCCAAAGACAATCCGAGTGTGCCAACCGTCCTGAAAGCGTCAGTAATTCCTGCATTTCCAGGATTTTTTGCAGATCTTATTATAGTTGTGACTCTTCTACTTGTATCTATCTTCCTCAAGGCGTGATTTAATCGGTCAGTGACGTAAAGATTGCCGCTTGGATCAATTGCAAGCCCCCAAGGCTCGTTGAATAAAGCATCTGTCCCGACGCCATCTTTAAATCCACGAGTTTTTGTCAAGCTGCCTGCATAAGTAGTTACTGTTGCAGGAGTTGTTTTCATATCTGCTTTCACAATTCTATGATTCAGAGTATCAGAAATGTACACTGTTTTTCCTGTTGGATCCAAAGGATCCTGAACAACATCCCAAGGTTCTTTGAAACCCTTTGGACCGTCCACAAAATTGCCGATTATTTCTGTCCTGCTTCCAATAAATCCGGATCCGCCAGGAAATAAATTAATAAATCCGGAATTCCAAAAATATGGATTAACGCCGGGTATTAACCTCAGGCCTGCATGGGTTATTATGTCCCCTCTGGTTGTAATCTGTACAAAATTGCCTTGAGTGGCAATGACATATAAATCTCCATTCGCTTTGTCAACATATCCGCCTACAAGATAACCTTCTTGGTTGATATTTCTCGGGCCATCAACTAACGGAACTCCTGCCCAATTCACATCTGCAAATGCATATCTTTGCCTGGGCAAAATTGTTATATGGTTTCCAGGAGTTTCATAGAACTTGTAAAGAAAGTTTCCTGTCGTAGTCATCCTTTCCGTCCATAAGTCTTTTGAACTGACAACGGTACTGTAAGGTATTCCAGACCTTGGATTTGGAAGAGGGAAGCCTGTAAGTCCTGGGTAATTCCCAGGATAAGTTGCCCAGTCACAACCTGGTCTTAAGCCTTCTAGTTTCATGTCATATTTATTTGGACAAACGCCTACTTTTTGAGGTCCTGTTCTACCGCCTGGTATATTGTCTATTGTTACCGTTACTGCAACAACTTCTATATCCGAACCATCGTTGGAAATAACATCAGCACCGAGAATGTGATTACCATCATCGTAGAGTCTCGTATCAAGAGAAACTTGATATGGAGATCCAAATATCGGCCCGCTAATTCTCACCCCGTCGAGCGTAAGCCAGATTGTTGGCTCAGGACTAAGTCTTTTGTCAATTGTGCAGTCTGTTCTTCCGGGATAGCAGGGAAATTGAGCCCCAGCCTGATCAAAAAGCCACGCCTTAACAGTAAATGTTCCGTTTATTTTGAAGAAATCGTGGTAACGTTTGTAGCTGCCAAAAGGCGAATCTTTTGGAGACGTTATTTCAAGGAAATAAAGTCCCCGCGGAGCAATAGATTGAGCATAAGATGTTGTTGTGTAGTATTCAGACAGTATAAAGAAAATGAAGATGACAAAAAGGGTTTTTTTGTATCTCAACGATAATCGCATATTATAATTAACATTTCTTATATAAAGAATTTTGTCAGAAACTATTCCTCAAAGTGAGCATTTTAAACTCATTTAAATATTTAATGTACGGTAATAAATTATAAGGTTAGGCGGAAGATGGATCTAGTTCTACTAGGTCTTCATTGACTGCTACTAGCCGAAGCTGGATAACAGCTAAAAATCAAATAAGGAGTGCGTGTAAATGTACGGAAGAAGAGACAGAAATGGTGGCGGAGATAGAGGTTTTGGTCGTGGAGGCGGTGGCGGCGGAGGATTCGGTCGCAGGCCAAGTTTTGACAAACCTAAGCCAGTAAAGCTAGGCGAAGAGTACGACGTAAAAATCACCGATGTCGGTGCAAAGGGGGATGGAATAACAAAAATTGAGAATTTCATCATCTTTGTGCACGGCGCGAAGAAAGGCGAAGAATGCAGAATAAGGATAAAAGAAGTTGCAAACAAGTTCGCCATTGGTGAAAAAGTCGGAAGCTCCGAGTCTACAGAAGAAAGCAAAGAGTCAACAGAAGAGAAGGAAGACTCAAGCGAAGAGAAGGAAGAGTCTTGGTCAGAAGAATCTTCAGATTCAGACGAAGACAAAGAGTAAGCTTTACAAGAAAACTTTTCATTTCAAGGGTGGCTGATTTTCAGCCAATCCTGCTTATTCTATTTTCTTTATTTCCTAGCTAAAGCTTTGGTTGTCTTTTTATTTCCTCTGACTTAATCCTGAGTATGAAAGAAGTCGAAAGGACATTTCTTGCAAAACAGTTGCCTGATTTGAGCAGATGCAAATCAGCAGAAATCATAGATATTTACATTCCAAAATCAGATGCGCACCCAAAAATGCGAATAAGAAAGAATGGAGATAAATTCATTATAACAAAGAAAGTTCCTGTGAAAGAAAAGGATGCATCTGTGTATGAAGAACAGAATATATTTCTTACAGAAGATGAATTCGCTACATTTTCAGTTTTGGATGGGAAAAAAGTTCACAAGATTAGATATGAATATTTTTACAAAGACAAAAAGGCCGAGATAGATGTTTTCCAAGGCAGTTTAAGCGGACTTGCCCTTGTGGATTTTGAATTTGATACAGAGCAAGAAAAGGACGCATTCGAGATGCCAGATTTCTGTCTTGCTGAAGTCACACAGGAAGAATTTATCGCTGGCGGTATGCTGTGTGGCAAGTCATTTGAAGATATAAAAGATAAATTAGAAAAGTTCGGTTACAAGAAGGTTGTGATGAAATGAAAATCCTTAACATTCGTCACAGGAATGCAAATGCTTTTCTGAAGATTACTGAAAAGCACATCCAACAGATAAAATCTCGTTTTCCGCAGGTATCAATAGCATTAGTTGAGGATCAAAAAGAGGAAATCGACAAAGAGTTGACAGATACAGAAATAATAATAACAGTCAGCATGCACAACATAGATTTCAAAAAAGCTACGAAATTGAAATGGATTCATCTTACGTCTGCAGGTGCTGATAGGTTACCAGAAGAAGTTATGGATTCTGATATCATTGCTACCAATTCTTCAGGTGTACATCCATTTCCCATTGCTGAACACGTTATTGGTTTTATGCTGATGCTGGAAAGAAAGCTCTATCTATTAGGAAAGTTTCAATCTGAGAAAAAGTGGGCAAGAGATAATCTTCACACTGTTGATGAGCTCCATGGGAAAACAATAGGCATAATAGGACTAGGAAGAATTGGAAAGGAGATTGCCAAACTTTCAAAGGCCTTTAACACAAAAGTTATTGCAGTTGTCAGACATCCGCGAGAAGAAGAATATGTGGACGAATTGCTAATGCAAAAAGATCTGGATAAAGCATTGAAGCTTTCAGATCACGTCGTTGTATGCCTTCCGCATACCAAAGAAACACATCATTTGTTTGACTACGATAAATTCAGTAAAATGAAAAAGTCTGCCTATTTCATCAACATAGGAAGAGGAAAAGTGGTAAACGAAAAAGACCTTATCAGAGCATTAAAAGAAAACGTGATTGCAGGCGCTGCTTTGGATGTTTTTGAGGAAGAGCCTTTGCCTGAAAGCAGTCCTCTCTGGGATATGGAAAATGTAATAATCAGTCCGCATTATTCTGGTTGGACTCCTCACTACATGGATCGTGTGACTGAGATATTCTGCGAGAACTTAGCGGCGTACACACAGAACAAAAAGCTGCCCAATGAGATAAACAAGAACTTGGGGTATTGAAATGAAAATTCTTCTGGACACTAATTTTCTAATGCTTCCTGCGCAAAGAAAGGTTGATATATACGCGAAACTGCAAAGAAATGAATTGATAACCACAAAACAGTGCATCAAAGAACTTCAGAAGATTGCAAAGGGAAAAGGCAAGCCAGCAATGCATGCAAAAATAGCGCTGGAAATGGCAGAAAATCTTGTAAAAACTGTTCGTTCAGAAGGAAGCCCAGATGATGCGATATTGGATTACGCAGTGGAAAATAATTGCGTTGTAGCAACAAATGACCGAAAGCTCATAGAAAGCTTAAAAAGGCATAATATTAAAATAATCCGATTAAGACAAGGAAAACTTTTGACAGAAGAATAAAGGCTTTTCTTTTGACAAAAGAAAAGACCTTTGGAAATCTGCAAAGAGCAGAGCTCTTTGAGACGCCAGAGAAGCAAGCTTTTCTGAGCGAGAAAAACTTTCGGTGTGGAAAATAGATGATACTGGAAATCGTAGCAATCGTAGGTTTATTCTCACTGCTGTTTGCGTTCGTTCTTGCCTACACGACCTTGAGGAAAGATCAAGGCAATGAAAAGATGAGACACATATCTGCTGTCATACAGCAGGGCGCAAAGGCTTATCTCAACAGGCAGTACAAGACTGTTTCCATATTTGCAGCTTTGCTTGCTGTCCTGCTTTACTTCGTTTTTGGAACTATTACTGCGTTGTCCTTTGTCTTCGGCGCTGTGCTTTCCGCACTGGCTGGCTACATAGGCATGATAGTTGCTGTTAAATCAAACGCGCGTACAGCCAAAGCTGCTGAAAAAGGCATTAACAACGCGATGTCTCTTGCACTCCGCGCAGGCGCAGTTAATGGGTTTGCTATCGTAGGTTTGGGGCTTCTCGGCGTAGCAGCATTGTTCGCAATTTATGGCGACCCTAACCTGATTGTTGGTTTTGCATTTGGCGCTTCGCTCATTTCTTTATTTGCTCGAGTAGGCGGTGGAATTTATACCAAAGCGGCTGATGTTGGTGCAGATCTTGTCGGCAAATTAGAGAAAGGCATACCTGAAGATGACCCGCGAAATCCTGCTGTTATTGCGGACAATGTAGGCGACAATGTAGGTGACTGCGCTGGAATGGGTGCAGATCTTTTCGAATCGTATGTAGTGACGATAATTGCCGCCATGATACTTGGAACCGGGCTTGGATTTAATGGTGTTGTTTTTCCGTTGATGATTGCCGTTGTAGGAATAATTGCATCAGCAATAGGCATATTCTTCGTGCGCGCAAAGAAGGAAAAGGACATCTGGCCTGCATTGAGCAGGGGTCTATTTGTTTCTGCCCTGCTCGCTGCCATAGGATTTTATGCAGTTTCAATAATGTTCATGAACAGCACAAGTGCCTTTCTTTCAGTGCTCACGGGACTGATTGCCGCAGTAATTATTTCACAGATCACTGAATACTACACATCAAAGGAAAAAAAGCCTGTGCAGGAGATAGCATTAAGCAGCGAAACGGGCG
>CAYJVV010000053.1:0-6204 GCA_964373755.1 uncultured archaeon
TGTGAGATATAAGAGATATGTGAATACCATAGTGTTTTCTTTTTGTGCTGATAAATCCTCGCCTGATGAGATTTTCTAACGCAGCCCTGCTTGCTTTGTCGCCGCACTTATTGTCTAGCGGGACACGCCTTATCATATTTTCAAATGTTGTTTGATGCCTGCCAATTCTGTTGCTCAACATCCAGTCGAATATAAATATTTCGGCTTTCATTTGAACCAGGTCCTTCTGCGAAATATTTTGCAAGACGCATAGATGCAGAATTTCTGAAGTCCGAAGCCACTCATAAAGAGAAAAAGAGACTCGTAACAGCATAACCCAGAGAAGGAGAATTGAGACCCTAGAAAAATATTTCTTTTAACAATTACAATCAAATCACTCAAGGCCCACTATTCTTATTACCTCAGGATAAATAATTCACTTCAAACAAAGGCACCTTTCAGTTCAATTATCACAAACATTGCATAAAGGAAAAAAAGCAAGAAGCTTTCTTCCCAGGTTATTTTTTTGTGGTTCTGCAGAAGCGTTATTACGAGCATTGCTGAGAAAACCATGAAGAGCATGCTAGTTGCAAAGACAATGAAGCTTGTGCTTACAGCACCTAAAAGAGCAACGATGCCAATAGAAAACGTGCTGTCTATGGCTACATTGCCTAGTACGTCTCCAAGGGCTATTTCCTTATGTCTTGCCAGCACAGCACGCAGCGAGAAAGTCAGTTCAGGCAGCGTAGTGCCGAATGAAACAAGAAAAAGCCCGATGATTATTGATGGCACCAGCAGTTCTAGAGAGATCTGTACAGCCGCTTCGACAATATAATGAGCAGATACAAACAATACAGCCATAGCAAGGACAAATATTGAAACGTTTTTGACCAACATTTTCTGTCCACTTTTTTTCTTTTTTACAAACATCTTCTCCTTTTTGAAAAGCTTCGATATGTAAAAGAAGAAAGCCAATACAAGGATAAGTCCGTCATCGCGCGACAATTCTCCATCGAGCATGAGCAGCACAGGCAAGCTGGTGACTGCAAGAAAATAGATATTGTTCTTCCTTATTGTTTTGTCGGCATTTATCTTCTTGCCCACGAGTGCAATAAGTCCGATTACTATAGTCATGTCCGCAATGTTCGAGCCGATTATTGTGCCCAAGCCAACAGCTGGATCGCCTATAAGCGCTGAATTGATGCCTATGAAAAGCTCGGGCATTATTGAAATGAATCCTGCCAAAACAAAAGCAATGAAGAAATTCGAGAACCTGAAATGCTTTGCAATTTCCGATACAGACTTTACCGCATAACTGCCGCTTTTTACAAGCACCAAACTGCCAAGCAGAAACACAGCAAGATTTTCAAGGAGCATAATTACATTTGTTGGAAGGTATAAAAATACCTTTATACTTGGAATACCATTGTCTTTAGATAATTTATTATTTTATGGTATATGGTTGACTTTCAGTCAACCTATACAGGTTAAGCTTTGCTTAACCATGTATTCCTGTATAAAGAGAACCATCATTTGATAAATAGTATTTCATAGAAAAACCACCAAATTTTCATGAAGGATTCTCTTTATAATCATTCCCACGGAAATAGTCAGTATGCTCACAGAAGAAACAGTTATGCAGGAGCTTAGAAAGGTTCATGATCCTGAATTGCGGCTAGACATAGTCACGCTTGGCCTTGTTTATGAGGTGCAGATCCGCGAAAACGAAGCCGTATGGATAAAGATGACACTGACGTCTCCGGGTTGCCCGTATGCACCAGCCCTAATGGAATCTGTGAAGGAATCATGCAAAGACGCTGGCGCCAAAAGCTCTGAAATAGAACTGACATTCGAGCCCCTCTGGGAGCCACCTGAAGAAGTGAAGTGGGCGATAGGCGGCTTCTCACCTTGGAGTGCGTGAATATGATAAAAGTTTTGGATTGTGGTTAGCTTAATACGCATTTGTTTGCTCCAAATTCTAAATCTGCCAGTTCTTCTTCTGTCATATCAAACGTATCTTTGTTAGCTTTAATTATAGATTCGTAATTGAAAGGCTTAGGCGGAATATGAGAAACAACATATTTTACAAACTCGCTTTTTGAAAGTTCAAAAATTCTGTTTTTCTCTTTAATCCACGACAAAGGCATTGAAACCGCCTCTCCAAAATTCATCGCATTTTTACAATGTGCAGGGGAGACATTAATATTTTCATTTAGATTAAGTATCTTGTTCTGATATGTGTCATAAAGTTCAGTTGCAAATTCTTCTGCTTTGTCTTTCAGATCAGGCCTTGCAATACCATCTATAAAAAGTATATCGCCTGTCAAGAGAAACCCATCAACAAGAAGACACGTGCTGCCCTTTGTATGTCCTGGTGTATGTAAAGCCTGTATTTCCACATCCCCGACAGTTATAAGATCGTTGTCTCTCATTTCTTTAAAACCTTGGAAATTATAGCCGTCTAATGGGTTAAGGAAGAATTCAGCCCTTGTAGCATCTCTCAATAGTCTTGCTCCAGAAATATGATCAGCATGTTGATGCGTATCTATAATTGTTTTTATTTCGCAATCAAAATTTTCTGCTATCTTTAGGTACTCTTTTGTATGTGTCGTTGGATCTATCACAGATGCCTTATTCCTTGAAATTAAAAGATACCCATTGCACCCCTTTCCTATACGCTTTATTTGAAAGAGTGAAAAATCCTTCTCTAGCAGAGGCACAATATCGTAAACTGCATTCCAAGCAGCCATTCCACCTTCAATGGATTTGGCATCAAATCTCTGGGCGAAAAGAAATTCTGCAGCCCTTGCGGATCTGATGCCATGTGCACAGATCACAACAATTTCCTTGTTCTGTGGAAGCCTATCAATATTAGAAGCCAGATTCTGCATTGGTATATTCACAGAACCTTCTATGTTCCAGCTTTGGTATTCCTCTGACGTTCTCACATCAAGTAAGAATAAATCTTCCTTGTTTTCCAGCTTGGTCTTCAGTTCAGAAGCAGGTATTTGCATATTTATCTATGCCGGAAAAAGGGTTAAAAGCCTTGTTACTTAGGAAAGAAGATGCCTAAAATCAAGTATCCTTACGAATATGATCCGAAGAAAAGGAAGCTTGCCAAGATCTACTCAAAAGGCCGCTTGCTGAGCGGCATTGTTAATGGCATCTTAATTCCTATGGTATTTTTCGCAATCTTCTACTTTTCAGGCCTTTCAGCATCGCTCAGAGATGCAATGCCCACAGGCAATCTTGCAGTTGTATTTTATACAGTCGTTTTCCTGTCCTTGATAGCAATTGTCCAGTTTCCATTGCGTTTTTATTCAAGCCACATTTATGAGCACAAATATGGGCTTTCACGCTACAAGCTTTCAGGCTGGTTCAAGGACTATTCCAAGTCGCTGATGCTATTTTACTTGTTCACGATACCTATTGTATATGGTCTGTTCTTCCTGCTCCCATTGCAGAACTGGTGGATTTATGCAGGCATTGCTTACTTCTTCCTTTCCGTCTTCCTAAGCACCATAATTCCTGTATTTGTATTGCCGCTCTTTTACAGGCTTAAGCCCTACAAGAACAAAACACACTTGAAAAAACTTGTTTCTACGATCAAAGCAGCTGGCGTAACAAACGTTGATGGCATTTATGTTGCAAACGAAAGCGCAAAATCCGTAAAAGCCAATGCTTTGTTTTCAGGCATTGGAAAAACAAAAAGAATAGTTCTCTTTGACACGCTTGTAAACAACTTTACTCCAAATGAAGTGGAAACCGTGATTGGCCATGAAGCTGGTCACTATATTCAGAAGGATGTATGGCGCGGCATAATAATCGATTCGATTTTGATATTTCCTATGCTTTTTATCGTCGACATTATTCTGAAAAATTATACAAGCAGTATAGCAGACATAGCAAACCTGCCGCTTATCTTTCTCACATTCAGGATACTTGAGATCATTCTTATGCCTTTGACAAATTCTTACTCAAGGCATCGCGAAGCCCAAGCTGATTTGTTTGCCTTAGAAACCTGCAGAAAACCTGAAGCCCAGGCGTCTGCGGAAAAAAGGCTTGTTGATATAGCTCTTGGTGATCACAAGCCGCACCCTTTTCTCATATTCATGTTTTACACCCATCCACCTGTTGAAAAGCGGGTGCAAATGTGCAATGACTGGAAAAGAAAAATAAACAACTGAAGAAAAATAGGTGATAGTTATCGACATAGAGTTCTGCCCGAAATGTAGTTCAATCATGCAACCTGCTAAAGGCGGCTTCAAGTGCAGAAGCTGCGGTTCTGAGATCAAAAAAGAATCCACTGCAAAAATCACGACAAAAAACACAAAAGAAGACACGATGATCGTCATTGAAGACAATTCACCTTATCTGCCAAAGACTGATAAAGAATGCCCTAAATGCCTTAACAGAGAAGCCTGGTATTGGCTTATACAGACGAGAAGCTCAGACGAGCCACCAACACAATTTTTCAAGTGCATCAATTGTAAGCATATCTGGAGAGAGTACAAATAAATCCCTTTTTTCTAAGGCGTGTAAATTCTTGTTGCTTTCCATCGTCTTGGATATATCTTGTAGCCATCATATACATGATCAATTCCAATCAGATAACGACCTACAGGTCTATCGTATAAGTAAGCAACTACTCTAAAACTTCTATCTTCTACTCTCTCGACTCTTGTTTCTGGTTTTTGTGACATTCTGCAGCATCTCTAGTATTTTCAATGTTAACTTGTTAGAAAATTAATGGAAGCTCTGGCCGCAGGCACATGAGCTTTTTGCGTTCGGATTCACTACCTTGAATCCTGCGCCCTGGAACGTATCTATGTAATCTATCTTTGATCCTAAGAGCATTGGCATTGAGTCGCGGTCTATGAAAAGCTTTATGCCTTCCGTTTCAATCACTTCATCCGTTTCTGTATTTTCTTCTTCAAGCTCGAAAGCATACTGGTAGCCTGAGCAGCCTCCAGGAATGACATCTATGCGAAGGCCGCGGTTTTCCATGCTGTTGTCCTGCATGAACTGCTTAAGCTTGACAACAGCTTTCTCTGTCAAACCTATAGGCCCCTCATTAACAACTTCTCCTCTTTCAGCTGCATCGTTTAGTTCTTTGATTATGACATCTATCTGGTCTTTCTTTCCTGCGTGTCCGGCAATACCTTGCTCTACAGTTTCTGTATAAGAAACATTGCAGCCGACGCAGTGTACGCCATATTTCGCAAAAACTTCCACAGTAGCTGGGTATTTCTGCACTATGACAGCTATTGTCATCTCTCTTGTTACTTTTTCTGTCATATGTACCAATACTTATTGGTATGAAATCTTATTTAAAGATTTTCTCATTCAAACTTCTACAAGAACATTATTGCCTTCTACCTTGACGTTGTATGTTTTAACTTTGACTGTCGGCACGACGACCGAAACTCCAGTTTCTACATTGAATTTCCATCCATGCCAAGGGCACGTAATAACATTGTCACTTAATGTACCTTCGCCAAGTGGGCCGCCTTGATGAGCACACGTGTTTGTAGTTGCATAAAACCCACCGCTGACACGATAAAGGGCAATCTGGTCTCCGTTGGCATTGACAGTCCTAGCTTCGCCGTCTTTCATTTCGTTTGCATTTGCAACTTTGACAAACATTTTTAATCACTTTCACTATATAATTTTTTCAGCATCAATGCGTCGCCTTCAATATTCGGCGATTCGCTTATCACTACGCCTTTAATGTTGAAGTCCTTCCAGCTTTTTGTTATTGTCTGAAAGTTTAAATCTGAGTCTTCAAGATTGATATGCCTTCTCTCACCTGCCTTTGTGTAATCATTGCCAGCAACTTGTATATGCATATTCTTCAACGCCTCTTTTCCAATATCCTTTTCTATCATTTCCAGCACCTTCGCAAACTCGTCTTGTGTGTTAAACTTGCCTTCACGGGAGTGTAAATGACCATAGTCAACGCATGGCAATACTTGATCTAATTCCTGACTTAATCGAATTACTTCTTCAAGATTGCCAAACTGGGTTCGCTTGCCCGTAATCTCTGGCCTTATCCATATATCATTTCCTTCGTCAACAAGTTTTTCCACAATCTGCTTGATATTCTCTTTGACTGTCTGGTATACAGATTCCTTCTGCATTTTCATGTAGAAACCAGCATGGAATGCAACGCTCCATCCACCGCATAACCATGCAACTCGTGCAGCTTTAATAAGTCTTTGAATT
>CAYJVV010000054.1:0-2175 GCA_964373755.1 uncultured archaeon
TTCCCATAAACACTTTCATCACTCATATGTCTGCTTTCTTACTTTGCTGAATAATTTGAATAATCAACTTTAAAAGAGAAAGGAAACCTAGGTTTCCTTTCCTCTACCATTTCTTCCTAATTAAGAGCTTTGATTTCTGCAGATAACCTGTTTTCCCTTCTTACTATTCTTCGTTCCAGAAAAAAAGCTTTTTAAAGGCTGGAATATAAAATTTATTAGATTACTATGGCTGTCTTGAAAAGAATCGGCGTCCTTTCGATGGCAAAGATTTACGGAGCCATCGGGGCAGTAATTGGACTTGTTTTCGGGCTGGCTGTAACGCTTGTCGGCGCGGCTGCTGGTGGCTTTGGAGTTGGAGTATTTGGCGTATTCGCTGTTGTTTTATTGCCTATAATCTACGGAATTGCAATGTTTATCTTGGGCGCAATTTCTGCGTTTTTGTACAACGTTATAGCAAAACGCGTGGGCGGCGTTGAACTGGAATTCGACAAATAGAAAAGAAGATAAACTGATTTATTTCTTGTATTTCTTGACGATTTCGACGATCTGCTTGATTTCCTCTTTCTTGAGGTTTGTCCTTTCCTTTGAGAAAAGAACTTCTACTTCATCGTCTGTATCTGGAAGTATATTGATTATCAGCGTTATGTAACGTGGCTTCAAGATAGATATCTTGCTAAGATCTTCGATTATGTTTTTGAGTTGCGTTTGTGTCAGCTTCGGTACCTTTTCCAGATATTCCAAGCATATTTTCTGCTCATAAACAAGATCCCTTTCCTTCTTCCTATCTTCGAGTATTCTTTTTGCCTCAGGTACAGTTATGTCCTCTTCTTCGATTAGTTCGATAACAAATCCCTTTCTTTGCTCAGAAAAGAAAGGTCTTTGCGCTCAAAGTAGCGCAGCTTCTTTGGCATCTCAAAGAGCTTAGTTCTTTGCAGATATGTCCCAAAGAAAACAAAAACCTTTCCTCCTTATTCATCATTATAATCCTCTATTAATTCTTATTTTTTTGCAGCTTGAGATGCTCTGGTCTCAGGAACAGTATTTTATGAGCATTGCCGTCTGTTATTTGAACCATATAACTATTACCTCTTTTGGCAAGTACTTTTCCTGTTGATCCCTGAAACCGTGCATGCGGAAACTTTGAGCTTGGCAGGATATCCACGTGGACTGCGTCGCCAGGCGAAAATTCCCTTATGTAATGGGTTATACCGCTTAGCCTTTTTCCTGAGAATTTATTTCTTGTTTTCCTCATCTTGCCGTAAGACTTTCGTACCATATTTACCAACAAGCCTTAACCATCTTTCGAACAAAAGCTTAAAAGTCTACTTTTTGCTGTCCTTTACATGAATGTTAATCACGTCTAGTTCCTTGCATGTGCAGTCATTTTTCAGCAGCTCTGAGATGCTGGGTCTCGTCCTTCCATTATCCCCGCTTATCAGCTCTTTAATATAGAGCCCGGCTTCGCTGCGCACCTCAAGCATGAAAGTCTTTTTGCCCAAATACTTTAATTTTATTGACTTTACCCTTCTCTTCCTCATTTTGTCAGCCCGGCGGTGGATAACGCGTTGTGGCGTCCTCTGCCTTATCTCGCCAGTAATGCTTTTTATTACTGCTAGTTCATTTTTGCTGATTGGGTTATTGCACTTTACAGTCGCTCTGTAGGTTTTATCGATGCGCGCTTCTTTGATTTTCCTTACTTCTTCTATGCTTGACAGGCGCATTTTCCTTACACGAACGCTTTTCTCTATTTTCTTCATTAGCCTTTTCATTTCCAGCTGTCTTTTTCTTGGCTCGATTATCTCGAGCACGAAAGGACGCCATGCAAGACATCTTGCATCAATATCCTCTCTTCCAAGTCCGTGAAGTTTGTGGTTTCTTCCGCGAGTTATTGCCATAAACGGCTTTGCAATTATTTGCTCTACACTTGTCTTGTATTTTCCAGAAGGCCATTTTGTCTGTGGTATACCCCGCTTGAGTTTCTGATATTCACCATAGAGGAAGAGCGGGTTTGACTGGATGTTTATTTTGTTGCTGTCAAAGTTCAGAATGATATTCACATCAGGAGTCTTTCTATTAAATCTCGCTTTTGCTGCTTTTTCCGCAAGCTTCCCTATTTCGCGGTTTATCTCAGCCTTTAATGGCTCGCAGTAATCTATGCCCACGCGTTCCCATAAT
>CAYJVV010000054.1:2185-6125 GCA_964373755.1 uncultured archaeon
GCTTCCTCTTTGTCTATGAGATCAGATGAAAGCTTTGTACCTATGAGAAACGTCTTGTAATCATATTGTTTATTCTTTGCAATTTTGTCAACATATTTATCCAGTTTAGAGAAGATATCCATGCAAAGGGAACACTGCTTTTTTGCCATCTTTTCCTTTATTTCAAGGTTATGGAAACTATAATCAGAAAAATTCGATAAATCTGCATCGCCTTTGTAATCTTCATTGTCTATTGCCATCGCAGCTATTGTTTTTAGCATCTTTCCACGTTCGGCATTGGAAAAACCTGACAAGAGCTGTCCGAACTGCCTACCAAGGCAATTATCGCAAACAGGCTGTTCAAGAATTCGCAATGTTTTTTCAAGAAGGTTCATAAGTATTCATTTTTAGGAACGGTTAAAAGCGGATCAATTATTCAGTAAAAACTTGCGCAGAGAAACGATAGAGTTTCGCGCCGGGTTCTTTCCACATACCTTCCGTCATGCCTGCGCTTAGGCAAAGTGTATCAAGAAACGCTTCTTTGTTCTTTATTGTTTTCCAAACCTGAGGCGGGAAGAGTGATTCATAAGGTCCATATTTCAGAAGCAAACCATCACCAACATTTACAGCTTCAATGTGCCTTTGGGGATCTGAAACTTCTATTATCTTTGGTTCGCTAAGCACTGACATTTCCAGTTTTACATCTTTGAGTTCCTCTTCTGCTATTGGCTCAAATCTAGGATCTTCTTTTGCAGATGCTTTAACGGCTTCTAGTGTATTATCCATGAGACCGGCAAAAGCAGGCACGCCGGCACATCCTCGACCACGCATTTTCTGGTTTTTAAAAATAGTGCAAAAAACGCCAAACTTTTTGTCAAGTGATTCTGGATATTTTTCAGATTTTACTACTTTTGCATCTTTTACTGCAGCTTCAAGTACAGTTCTTGCAAATTGTAGAAGAAACAAACCATCTTCTTCGGGAATTAAATTCACCATGATAAAAATCGACTGATAATCTTTAAAACAAAGAGAATAGCGGAGAGAGGATATTCCACAGAACACATTTTTGTGTTTCGTTTTTGAACCTCTGACCTTTACCCAACACAACAAAATTGTGCCTTCGGGTGCCCCAGAACAACCTATGGGCCATTAGCAAAACCTTCAAAAGAAAGTTTTTCGACGAGCACTCCAGGCTGCTCTACTCCGCTGTTTGCAGCTTACAATTATTAAGTAACATTCTTAAATGGGTGAGGAATTTCAGCGAAGAAATAAATAGAAGGAAGACCATAATAGAGATGTAATGAGGCGCTATCCACAGCCACATAGCTTACAAGGATTTACTTCTGATCCATTTTATGCATCACGAGTGCATCACGCGGCTTTTGTTCCTGTTCCGATAAATCCAAGACGTATGAACGGCCATCGCGATGGAATATATACTTGTGATGGCAAATAATTCTTTTTAAATACAGTATGAATATTTCTTATAATGAAAACTGTTTTGGGTATCGATGAAGCTGGCCGCGGTCCTGTGATAGGACCTTTAGTGATGTGCGGCTATCTTGTTAAGGAAGATAGAATTGGAGAGCTTAGGGAATTAGGTGTTAAAGATTCTAAGCTCCTTACGCCGAAAAAAAGAGAGAGCCTGGTGCCGAAGCTCAAAAAGATAGCAGAAGACATAATTGTCTTGCAGTTGCCATCGCAGGAAATAGATAAATTAAGAACAGTAACAAACCTAAACAAGTTGGAAATAGAGCGTATGCGGCAGATGATTGAAATGCTCTGTCCTGGAAAAGCTGTCATTGATGCGCCTGAAGCGAATACAAAGAAGTTCAGTGAAAAAATTTTATTCAAACTCAAGCATAAGGGGTTTGAACTGATAACTGAGAACTTTGCCGACAAGAGATATCCTGAAGTTGGAGCTGCTTCTATAATTGCCAAAGTACATCGCGATGCAGAAATAAGCAAGCTTCACAAGGAATACGGCTTCTTCGGCTCTGGTTACAGCTCTGATCCTATCACTATAGCGTTTTTAAAGAATTGGCTACAAAATAACAAAGACTTTCCAGGCATAGTTAGGAAGTCCTGGATAACAGCTACATCGCTGAAAAAAGAAAAAGAACAAAGCAAGATAATAAGCTTCATGAATGGAGTTAAGCAAAATGAAATATTTTGATGAAGAAATCAAGGTAACTATTCTAAATATTCTTCTAGGTTTCGTTATTGGGTACATATCATTTTTATTGAACCAGCCGCTTCTGAGCTTGGCGATAGCTGTTATTGCATTCATTTGCATTTCATTTCTTGCAAAGAAAGCATTCAATGTGAAGAAAGAAAAGAAATGGTGGATGAGCCCAGTAACCACATTCTTCCTGGCCTGGATAGTCTTCTGGACTCTTTTTTACAACATATAGAGAGAAACTTAGTTTAAGAAGAAAGAGGGTACATGGTGGAGCAAAGCTCCACCTGTACAGGTGGAATCGAAGATTCCACCATGTAGAGGGAGAAACGTAGTTTCTCCTCTTAAGTAATTTAAACATAAAATAAAATTGATAGAGCATGCTCCGAACGCATTATGCCAAAGAATTGAAAGCAGAAAAAAACATTACAATAGGCGGATGGCTGCATGAAAAAAGGGTCCTTGGCTCCATTGTATTTGCTATTATCCGCGACTTCACGGGACTTATACAGGTAATAGCAAAGAAGGGGGTTACAGACGACAAGATTATCGACCTTCTGAAAGATCTCAAAAGGGAATCAGTTATTACTGTCACAGGAGATGCTATAGAGAACAAGCAGGCACCCAATGGCTTGGAAATCCTACCAAAAACTGTTGATGTCATTTCGTTGGCTGAAAACCTGCCTATTGATATATCGCCGGGCATAAAGACAACGCTTGACAAAAGACTGGACTGGAGAAGCATTGATCTAAGAAAGCCTGAGCATAGAGCAATATTCCGCGTTCAATCAACACTTGTTCAGGAAATGCAGCTTTTCCTGAAGAAAGAAGGGTTTGTGCACGTCTTCACCCCTAGCCTGATGGGTTCTGCATCTGAAAGCGGCGCAGAACTTTTTTCTGTTGTTTATTATGACAAAGAAGCCTTCCTACGACAGGATCCACAGCTTCACAGGCAGCTTTCTATTGCTGCAGGTCTTGAAAGAGTCTACGACGTCGGGCCAAGTTGGCGCGCAGAGTTGTCACATACGACAAAGCATTTATCAGAGCACAGGACTATTGCTGCTGAAATGTCGTTCATAACTGATGAATACGATATCATAAATCTTGAGGAAGAGATGATGCGGTTCGCGCTGGAAAAACTTGTTAAAGATTGCAATGAGGATCTAGATCTTCTTGGCATAAGCATAGAGGTGCCGAAAAAGAAATTCCCTGTTCTTGAGTTTCCTGATCTTTATGAGATATTGAAAAAATTAGATGAGAAGTGCGAATATGGAAAAACTTCTTATGGCACTGAAGGCGAAAGGAAGCTCGGAGAATACGTCAATGAACAGTATGGCTCAGATTTCTTTTTTGTCAACAGATTCCCATTTGCAGAAAAACCGTTTTACGTTATGCGCGTCGACAAAGACCCAACATGGGCGCGCAGCACAGACCTTATTTACAAAGGCGTTGAAATGAGTTCCGGCGGTCAGCGGGAGCACAGGCATGATAAATTGCTTCAGCAGATCCGCGAGAAAAAAATGCCTATGGAATCAATAAAATGGTTTGCAGATTTCTTCAAGTACGGAGTTCCTCCACACGGCGGATTTTCCATCGGCATCGAGAGGCTCACAATGCAAATTCTTAACCTGCCGAACGTCAGAGAGGCAGTGCTCTTCCCGCGCGATGTAGACAGACTCACACCATAAAGTCTTTTCTTTTCCCAAGGGTTTTCTTTCGAGCGGCTAGACGCACTTTAGTGCGTCATTTCCTTCAAAGAAAAGGCTTTAAGCTTTATATACC
>CAYJVV010000055.1:0-5864 GCA_964373755.1 uncultured archaeon
AGTGGAATGAAGCACCTTTGGTGCTACTAGCCACTTGGTTCTCGACTTATTGAGAAGTCTGGGAGAGCAGCAGTTTTGTAAGAGGAGAAACTACGTATCTCCCTCTACCCTCTCCCTTCTGAAGGAAGTGAGGGTCAAGGGAGAGAAACCATTGGTTTCTTCTCCTTGTTAACTGCAGGTTAAGGGTTCAACTCCCTTCGGTGGCTTAGATACTGACTGTAGTAGAGCGATTCTGCAGAGAGGTTAAAACATGGAAAAAGACAAAAAAGAAGACAAAGACGATGTTTGGTCAGAAGGGTATTTAGTACAAACCACGGATTCAAGCAAAATGAAGAAGAAAATGGCTATTGAATACGAACAAGAAATACTTGAACCAGAGTTTAGGCCTGAGTTTGTAGAGAGTATTAAAAAAGCGCAAAAAGGTAAATTCAGAAAAGTCAGTAAAGTATGTGTTTAATTTACCATTTTTAACAACCAAGCTTCACAGCCCATTTATCATCGCCAAATTCGCTCTGGGAGCAGAATATATAGTAAATATCAGAAAATCCTTGCTCTATGCTTTCTTCATTCAGTCTTTTGTCTTTGCACCAAACAACTGCCAGTATTCTTCCATAATCGTCGTAGAGCTGCCAGTCGTCCTGATCAACCAAGACTTCGGATCCTACAGGGCAATTTTGCATTATAAATGATGTCGCTTCTGCACCGCCTGTTTCATAAGTCTCTGGTGCGTCGACAAGAACAAGCCTTATACTATCTCCGTTGACCTCAACAGTATCACCATCAAGTATTCTAGTAACAGTTCCATTATAACATTGAGCAGTTCCTTCGCACTTATTGTCGTAAAGAGAATTCTGTTGCTCTTGTTTAGTTTGATACTGATTAGATTGCTGGACGCACGCGCTAATTAAAACAACTAAAGCTAGTCCAATTAAAAATGCAGAAGATTTATTCATAAAAATTAATCAGATTTTAATTAAGATTTAAAGCTGTCATGTAGGGAGTGGAGAAACAGTATTTTGCGTTTTCTTTTTTCTTGTTGCTAACAGTAATATGGACATGACAATAAGTGTTATTAGGGTTATTGCTACAAGCGGATTCTCCTTTACGAAGCCGATGATAGGCGCAAACAGCGACCGTGCTTCGGCTTCAGCATCGGGTTGTGTTCCAGACCCTGTGCCTAATGTCTCGTTCTTGCCGGATTTTTTCTTATCTTCTATCATTTTTTCTGCAGCAGCTATGGCTTCGCATGTGCCGCAGTCTGTTGAACAGCCGATGCAGCTCTCGCTGCTGGTGCAGAGATCATTGCCGCATAATGCTGGCGGGCTGCAAACAGGAAGGCCTGAGCTGCATTCCACTATTTCGTTGCCTGAACATGTCGGAGCCGAGCAGTCAGCTGCGCACAAACAGTTATTCTCTGCTGCCTGGCACAAACCGTCGCCGCAAGAGAGGGGCCCGATATAAAAGTATCCTTTGTCATCATAAGTTGCTGCATTACCGCTTTGATCTTCAGCCTTTATGCCAACTTTGTGGCTGCCGTAGCTCACTATGGTAGCCTTTCCATACCAAACATTTGATACGTTTATCATGTCAAGTGATGCGCTGAATTCTGCATGCTTTATTGTTGCCTGGACAGTTTTCACGCTGCTGCCTATGTCTGCAACACCAATAGTGAATTTTATTTCTTTAGGGTCTTTTGAGTATATAGGATCGATCTTGATGAACCTGAATTCAGGAGGTTTGTTATCTATGGAAACTTGTTTTGAAGCCATAAACGAGTTGCCTGGCCTGTCAGTGGCTATGATCTCAAGAACTTTTGGTCCGTCAGCTAGCAGGTTTGAATCATATTTTGATTTGCAGTTCATTGTCTTTCCTTGTGAAGTGCAGAACATTGTCTGTACGTAAGAGCCGATTCTGAAAGTAACCTTGTCTTCATGCGGATTCTCATCTGTCACAGTCGCTGCTATGTCCCACGCGCCTTTGACTGTAGATGGCGTATTTATCGTGATTGTCGGTTTCGTATTGTCTATGCTTACCTTTACTGAGCTTTTTAGTGAATAACCCAGAGTATTGCCAGCTGTTGCAGTTAGCATTTTTGTGCCGTCCGGAGATTTTGTAGTATCCATCAGATACGTGCATGATGTGAACTCAGTGTTGCAATCCATCTTTCCAACAGACACTGTCTGGCCATTTTCAAGCGCAAGCGTGACGTTGGTTATGATACCTTCAGGCTTCGTTATAGACACATTGATAGAAACAGCGCCTATAAGAAAGCCTTCTTGTAGCAATAGATTCACAGTCGGCTTGTTGTTCCTGGTGCTTACAGAAACAGTCGCATTATTCGAATTGCCAGCAGCATCCAAAACGCTAAAAGTTGCATTGTAAGTATTATCTGCGTAAACTGATGTATCTATAGTCACACTACAGTTAAAATTTTTTGCCCCTGCGCATGTCATTCCGAAATTGCTGTTGACGAACCGCACAGAAACAGAATCTGTGTTGATGCCTGAATATGTGTCATTAATCGTTGCTTGGAATGTATACGCCCCGGCTATTGTGGTGCTGTTTGTAGGCAAGACAATTAGCAGTTTTGGCGCCTCGTTGTCTGTACTAACATTAATGCTTGTCTCCACGCTGTTGCCAACATTATCTCTTGCCCTGACATATATCTTGACACTTGTGTTATCAGCGTAAGCTAAACTGTTCCAGTATCCTTTACCACCTGTGAAATTGTACCATGTTGCATTATCCAAGGAGAACTGCAGAGTGCTGTCATTGACTCCAGATGCTGTGTCTGTAGTGGATATCTGGACAGTTACATTTCCTGAAACATAAGAGTTGTTCTGTAGCGCGAGGATATATATCAAGGGCGGATTCCTGTCCAGAGTAAACCTGAGAGGCGCAGCTACTGTACCAAGGTTTGCTCCACTGGTATCATTGGCCTCGAAATAGAACAGCTCCGGCGTGTCAGAGCCTGCGAGGGCAAAAGAAACTGTCCTGTTGCATTTCCAGTCCGAAGCTGTATAATTTCCGCATTGTATCACGAACCTATCCCAGCTCTCTCCCTGGTCGTATGCGCTTTTTGATATTACGAACAGGATGACATTGCTACTGTTAAGGGTTGCGCTGCTTACATTAACAGAAAAATTTATAGAACCGCCTTTGACAAATGCGTCGTTCGCTGGAAAAGGGCTGAAAATTGTAGGCACGGCGTATGTTGTAGCGGCTAGAAAGATAATAGCTAAAGTAAATACGAATAGTCTCATCAAAATATAATCAATTTTCCCTGAATAAAAAGATGATCATTAGAGAAAAGAATCAGATTGCTTGTTGGTTCACGATAATGTCACCTGTGGCTTTGATGACGTTCGACACAGGCCAATAGCTTGTATATGTGAAGGATTCGTCTGCTGTGAACTGCACCGTAGTTTCGCCACCCGCCTTCACAGTGCCTGTATTGAATTTAGTGCTTCTGAAATCCAAGCCACCGTAGTATACATTCTGAGTACGAACTTTGAATGTAATGTTGACTATTGAGCTAATAGTAACTTGAATTGTTTGTGGATATAGACCTTTATCGTCTGCTTCAACTGCAAAAGAAATAATTTTAGATTCTTCTAGTTTTGTTTCATCCGGTATAGTACTAATGCCACCTAGACCTTGCTCTTGCGGGTATTGAATATCAGGTTCTTGTTGAGATTGGTTTATTGCAGACACCTGATTATTCACTTCAGAAGTAACATTTGGAGCCACATTTTGTACGCATGCAGACGCAAGTATTATAGATACGATAAGAACAAAGCCTTTCAACATACGTATCAATAAAATGATAGAACAAGTGAGTATTTTAATGCTAATAACTGTCAGAACTGTTAACCCTAGATTTTATCTCAACTGTTTTTTCTTCTGTCCAGTAATTTTTGCCGTCAACTATCGCATGGGCACGTAGATATAGCATGCCTTCTTTATCAGGTAATATCTGTCCCTGAAACGTTCGTGGTATAGTAAAGTTGCCGCTTGCAAATTCAGTTGTCAGCATTGGATAGCCAGCTTGCTCTGGTGTCACATCCTTACCAAGCATACCTGAATGTGAAGTATAATCATAATGGACAGCCGTGTGCAATATTTTCATTACTGGTGATTTAATATTCCATGTAACCTGAAGGCTTCTATTTACCCTACCATCACTTGGTGCACGAAATTGTATTTCTATCTTCTCTGTCTTTTCCGCCGTGCGCTCGACGCGCTTTTCTGCTATCTTTCTTAGCTTTTCAGATATATCACCACGTTTGGCACAAACATCTCCCAATGCGCGTGCTTGTTCTGCAACGTCATGCCCTTCTCTTGCTATTTTTGCTGCATTTGTGAGGTTTCCTTGATCACGTGCCACTTTCAATTGATCGCGCAACGCTTTTGCCCTTTCAGCAAGTGATTCAACAGCAGTAATATTAACACACCTTCCTCTTAACTCTCCGAACCTGTTTTCCAAATCCCTTAAGTCTAATTTGACCTCAAGTCTTTCTACATCTGCCTCTTCCGCTTCTAGCCCTTCATCTATGCGCCATTTTATTTCCAAGCGGAACCTGAATTTGCCCTTTTCAAAATTGTTTTTAACTTCGAACAGCAGCCTTTCAGCTCCGTCAATATCGTCGGCAAGGACTTTTCTTCTGATCTCATCGAGCCGTGATTTGGCAATTGCTATAAGCTCCTTAAGTTGTGATATCTTGTCAGCATCAGCGCCTTCATCAGCTAGTTTTTCAAGCCTTACACTCCATGCATCAAGATATTTTTCTGTCAAGTTAATTGCAAGTAGCAGCCTTGCTTTTATTCTTTCTTTTTGAAGAGTTGCATTAGCGTCTGACTCGCTTCTTTTTTCGCGCCACTTCTCAAGATGCTCTTTGAGTACTAGATGTGCAACTACGTTTGCTCTCTCACCGCTAACTTTTTTCACAATTATGTTTGAAGCATTTAGCTGGTCAGCAATTTGCTGCGCGAGCGCGGGGAACCCTACAACACGGATATCTGTAATATTCCTGGAATTGATTAGTTCAATAAGCATTGGTGTCTGGTTTACATTGCTGACAATCCTGACAATAGTCTGGTGATATATCTGGCCGCCTGTACCGAAAACATGCTTCCAGTTAGGGGCGGCAACAATAACGAGCTTCCTTTTTTCCTGTGGTGTCTCGTTAAGTATCTCCTCATCCACGTCATCCGTATCGTTCTTTTCACTCAGCCTGAACTGCTTCAATCTTTCTTTAATCTCCAACCTAAGCAGCTTGCTAATGAAAAAGATCTCTTTTGGAGCAAGGTCCTGTAGTGCTGAAAGTACATCTGCAGGCATAGTTCCATTAGGTACAGGTATGAAAAGGCATCTTTTGTGTGCAGCTAAATTTGAAGCGCTGCTCTGCAGTTCCGTGTCATTATCACTGTTCTTTGTGTCATCGACCAGCACTGCGCATTGAGCACCCTCGCGCCAGAAGAATTTGGCAGCTTCAATTGCGGTGCCTGTGCGCTCAATACCCCAGACACGCACAACCGCATAGCCAGCAGCAGCAAGCTCGGCTTCTGCTTCTGGTTTTATAACAGCAGGACCTCCAATAAGTATCACTGTCTTTGGCTTAAGATCATCGAGCTGTGCTTTAAGCTCTGCAGTTATTTCGCCGTTTACTGCAATAAGTACAGGCATTCCTGATTTCTCGCCTGCGCTTTTTGCAATTAGAAAGTCAGCAGAAGTAACATCTGATACTACAATTACTTTGTCAACAGTCTGCGCAAAAGCAACAGAAGATAGAGCAACTAGAACTAAAGCAATGCCAAGCCATTTCATAGCTTATCATATATAGAAATAGGAATAAAAAGATATT
>CAYJVV010000056.1:0-5850 GCA_964373755.1 uncultured archaeon
GAGATCTACACTTCTACATACACACTCTTTCCCTACACACGCTCTTCCGATCTTGGTTGGAATGGCACGGGGAACATTAGCAGAATAGGATTGTCAACAACTGTAAAGAGGTTCAGGGTCTATGTCAATAACAGCAAGCCTTTCTACATAAACCAGAGCCTGAATGTTACAGATCAAAGCTCGGAGATAATAAGACTGAATATGTCCCAGTTAGGATTCCAAGCACATGACTTCAATTCCACTATGATATACGATTCTTCTAACGCATCTGTGCCGTACCAGCGGAACGGCGATAACATCTCTCTCGCCGCAAGCGTGAACTCGTTTGCTGTGGTATATTTCACTGTATACATAGATGATGACAGCAATTTTACAGGCTCCAGCTCTACAGTTTCCGGCAGCGATACACTGAATGAGCTTGTCACGGCGCCTGAAAAAATAGAGGTTCTTCAATATAATAAAATCCACAGGCTTAACATATCAACCTATTCGGCTGTGAAAAATTCGACGCAGATAAGGAGCGATTTCAGCATAAGAATCACTGATACGTCAAGCAATAAAATCTTCATCGATTACGGCGAGATTGTTCCGAGAAGTTCGAATATTATTTCTCTGGATAAGTTGGTGCTTTTCCAGAATTCTACTGGTGGAATAAGAAGAGGTAAGCTTTTGGCCAGGACATGGTAATAAACTTCTTAGAAAGAAGTTTAATCAAGAACTTAGAAAGAAGTTTAATCAAGAACTTAAGGAAAAGAAAAGGCTTGGGAAATCTACAAAAAGCGAAAGCTTTTTGAGACGCCAGAAAAGAAAAACTTTTCTGAGCGAGAAAAATTAGAAAGAGATGATGAATATGAAAGGATACGTTTACACGCTCGAGATTGCTCTTGGATTGATGCTGATGGTTTTAACATTTGTCTCCCTTTTTTCTAATCCGCCACAGAAGCCGGAGATAGAAGTTAGCATCATAAAACAGTCAGGATTTAATGCGTTGGATTTTCTAAATAGAGAAGGCCTTCTACGCGAACTTGTGCAGAATTTGTCCGAAACTGAACTGGAATCCAGACTTTCTGCGCTTCTTTCCAAATCGATAAATATTGAGACTGAGATTTGTACCGAAAGCTGCACCGCCTCAGGTATTTCTTCAAAGGGGAATGTCATAGCTTTTGATTACTATGTCTCTGCATACAATGAAAATTACATGGGCAGAAGGGTGAGATTATGGATGTGGAGAAAATGAACTTCAAAATGAAAGGCCAGATGTTCCTCCTTGCATCCGTTATCATATTACTGGGCCTTATTTCTGCCAGCAACCTTCTTGGGATATATAAAACTGTGGAGGAAACGAGGGTCCAGGAATCATTGATCCTTGACAAGCAGCTCAAAAATATAAAAGCCGAATATGAATCAATTGCAGGAGCAGCCAGATTGAATGATGATGTCAACGGCAGCGCCATAAGATATCTGGCAAACTTTTCAGAGTTGCTGCGCGCTACTGCCGATGTTGAGGCATTTTATGCGTTTGTTTTCTACAACAGCACCAACAATAAGTACTCTATTACTATAGGCAACTTTCTGAAGGACAGCATCAATCTGACTTTAAATGCAAGCAATTCTCTGCCTGCTGGATTCTTTGTTGGAGTTATAGATGATAAGAAAAATGCTACAAGGACATTCGAAGCAACTATAATTTCTGGCGTTGCGCAGGTTAATGTCACTTATGCAATAAGGAATGAAAATGTAACAGAAGTCATGCCGGTAACTATAAGCAGAAATTATGTCATGCTTTTATACGATATTAAGCTCAAAGAGGGTAGTGATTTCATCAGGGTAAAGGATACTTACAATATCACATGGGGTAAAGAAGCGGTTGGAGACTCGTAAAGGATACTTACAATGTCACTTGGTAAAGCCTTTTCTTTTTCCAAATCCGAGAAAGACAAAATCTTTCTGGATTTTCAAGAGGAATCAATGATCCCTCTTAGAAAAAAAGAAAACCTTTGGGAAAAGAAAAAAATAGAAAAATTATAAGGAGTCAGAAAAGGTCTTTGATGTTTTCTTTTGGGACATACAAAGACTTTTTCTTTTTAAAAGAAAAAGGATTTGTTTATGGAGCAACTGCTAGCGGCAATGATATTGACGGCAATTATTATAACTGCTATTGGATTAGTTGTCAGCGTGAGCAATCCTCTGATTGAGTCAACCAAAGAAACGGCTGCAGTGAGAGATGCTGAATACTTGATCAAGCTGATAGACAACAGCGTACGAGAGGTTGTAAATGAGGGCACGAATTCGAGACGCGTATTAAATATTCAATCAGCTGGTGAACTGGAAAGTCTGCCTGAAGAGGATGCAATACAGATAGGATTCTCTTCCAAATCAGGCATTGCAGATTATTTAACGAGGTTTATAAGAGGAAATATACTGTTTATTGCAGGCAGCGATGTCAGCTGCTCGAATCTCACAAACATCACCATGGAAAACACGTTCATTAATGTGACTCTGAAGAAGACTGAAAGAAGGTCACCGCTTTCTGCTGTAAATACAACAGAGAACATCATTTCGGTACATGAAAAGACAAGAAACACGCGTGTTAATTTTGTAAACAGCAGCGTAATCATAAATGACAACCAATCCACAACCAGAGGCACCGGTTACAGTGAGCTGCTGCGCATGGGGAAAAGCTTGCCTTCGTGTGCAACGCACTTTTTCATTAACAATTCTGCCATAGAATACGACATTTATTATACACTTTATGCAGGCGCAGATTTCCTGACAATAGATGTAAGAAACGTCGTTGAAAGGTGAAAGCTAAGCTCGCAAACGAAAAAATTATTTAAATAGCCTGTAACAAGTAAATATAGTGATTTGATGAAAGGCATTTCGCCTTTGATTGCAACAGTTATACTTATTGCATTGACCATGGCAATAGCAGGTATTATGGCCGCCTTCGCCACTCAGATTACTACTTCCCGTGTTGCTGAATCGCAGGCAAAAGCTAACTGTCTGGGTATACTAGATCTCAGCTCTGTAAGCTTCCAGAATACTACGCTAAGCATTAAGGTTACAAACCAGAACGACAAGCAAAATCTTACAGGATTTCTTGCTGACATCGAGTACGGAGACCCGCAGAAAAGCAAATCACACTCCAACATACAGATGAAAAACTACAATTTCTCTGATCCGCTTCAACCATCAACAACCGACTGGTTTATCTACAACTCAGGCGACACAACAACGCCAAAAAGCATCTTCGTTTTTGCAACCAACTGTGGCCGAGATTTTGGCACAAGACTGATTCTGCGATAATGTATCGTAAGTCATAAAAACCAGCTGAAACGGAGGTATCGGAACCGATTAATTAAACTTAATATAATGGGTTCTGATTAAACAATAAATAGCGGTTCAGCCATCAGATTATCCATGTACAAAGGCGTAAGCCTGATGATATCTGCTATACTGCTTATAGGGCTTGCGTTAACCTTAGGCCTGATCACATCAGATTTTGTACGTGGCTTATCAAAAGAACGTACACAGCAGCTTACAAATATTACAAAGGAGAAGCTTAACTGCCAGTTTGCAAACCTTTACATAAGGAATGCGAGCTTCGACTGCAACAACAACTGCACATCTGGAATAAGCCACACATTTCAGGTCACAATAGTCAATTCAGGCAAAAAGGCTGTGCAGATAGATAATCTTTACTTAAGAAACACAACAGGTGCTTTGTTCACTTTCTACACCAATGGCTCACGAGAACTGAATGCAAGCGAAGTCTTGACGATATCGAATATTAGCACCTCTTCCTGCAACGACATAAACAGAACAATAGACAGGGTTATTGTAAGCAGCATAAACTGCCCTGACACAGCTTTTGATTCCATGCCTGGCAGCGATGTTGCCTTTTCCAGATGTGGTTAATGTAACTTTTGCTGTTAATTTTATAAGCAAGCCAGACAAGATATTTCTTATGAAAAGGCCTGATGCCAAAAATGTCAAGGAAGAGTGTACAAGGAAGTTCACAACAGAATCTTTTTCCAACTTGAAGGAAAATACAGGGAGAAACGTACCTAATATATTTACAAGGGAAAAGAGGGTAGAGGGAGAAAAACCGACAGGTTTGTCTCCCCTTGCTCAAAGAACTGAAAGCCCTTTGGCATCTTCAAAGAAGCTATGCTTCTTTGAGATCCCGAAAAGCTATGCTTTTCGAGGATGTCAGAAAGCTACGCTTTCTGCACATATGAAAGGCGTCTCGCCTATGGTGGCTGTTGTTCTTCTCATAGCCATAACAGTCCTGCTCTCAGGATTGATATTTGGATGGATAAAACTTTTCTCCTTTACAGAGACTGAAAAGATATCCAACCGCTCAGAGGAACTGACAAGCTGCTCAGGCTCGGCAATAAACATAGATGATGTATACCTGGACTTCGGCGCAAACAAAAGCAGGGTAGCTGTAAGGAATACTGGCCAGCTTACTGAGAGAATAACATCTGCACAAATGCTTAACACAAACGGTCTTAATTCAACACTTCTTGGAAACCAGACAGTGACCATTGGTCGTGGCGAGGTAAAATTCATAGAGTTCTCCCTGAACGGAACAATAAGCAATTGCGCTAACTTTTCTCAGGTAAAGGTTTCCACTATATGCTCGAATGGCGTGTACAAGAAAACGCCAATTAACTGCTGATGATAAATATGAAATTGTACCATAAGGGTGTTAGCGGTGTTGTTGCAGCTGTTCTGCTGATAGCTATTGTTCTTATCCTTCTTGTTACTGTGAACTCCTGGCTCACATCGTTAACACAAAGTTCAACAACGGCGATAACCAACTCAACAACAGAATTTGTGA
This sequence comes from uncultured archaeon, assembly GCA_964373755.1. GTDB lineage: Archaea > Aenigmatarchaeota > Aenigmatarchaeia > GW2011-AR5 > GW2011-AR5 > JACPDL01. The sequence continues at coordinate 4,847 of CAYJVV010000056.1, forward strand.
ATTGCGCAGCATCAGGGATTGTAATTGAAGATGTTTACCTGGATTTCAGCTCTAATCTCTCAAGGGTATCGGTGAGAAACACGGGCAGGAATACAGAAAACATCGTATCTGCGCTGATGGTGAATACAAACGGTCAGGCAGCATCCTTGAATTCTTCATTGCCAAACCTTGCCATAGGCGACATAAAAACTATTGTCTTTAACATTAACGGCACTATAACAGGCTGTTCAAATTTCTCACAGGTGCGAGTCGCCTCTTCGTGCACAAGCGGCATATACAAACTAAAGCCAAACAACTGCTAAAAAACTTTATATATAGTCCATGAAGAATAGAATTACAGCTTCGTTTTTAAACCTTTTGACATATCACAAGCTACGCCGGTTTCTGCTATCTCTTTTTTTTGTTCATCTTCTAATATTGGGTCATTGGGGAATTCTAAACTAATTGCAAAATTAGGGTAAGAATCTGAAAAAGGAGTAAGAACAACAAGACCCGCGTCTGGTGAACATTCTGAATTTTCATAATAAGACACCAGTAAGACTTTGTCGTCTAGTTTTTTGGTAAAAAATACTTCATCACCATAGTCCATTCTCATTCCCATATTTTTTGCAAAATCTGAAGTTGACCAATCAACATTAATCTTTTCGAAATGCCACAAGACCAAAACCATAATAATTGTAATAAAAAGTTCCTGAACTAGTTACTTTGAAAGAAACGTATCCCCATTCTGCTGGGTAATTAAATTGAATACCCAATTTATCATTTTTATATGTTTTCCACCCTTCGACTTCGCTCAGGGCAGGTCCGGCGGTTTCGGTGTTTGAATTTTGGGCATTAGGATTTAATTGGATATTGGTTATTGGGTTTTGGGATTTCGTTGTAAAGTATTGATAAGCAAAAACACCAATAAAAGCAACTACTGCCACCGCAATAATGATTATAATGCCTATTAGAGATGAAATTGTTTTTTGCACAGTTTTAAATAATTTAATAATTTTAAAATA